>JAJPXX010000113.1 GCA_021205225.1 Lachnospiraceae bacterium | reverse complement strand
CACCGGAAGCTGATCCGGCTGTGGTATTCCCAGACTGATTGTCGCACTGGCCTGCAGATCGAAATCCACGATCAGAACTTTTTTCCTTGCTGTGCCAAACCAATACCAAGGTTTACACAGGTAGCTGTTTTCCCTACCCCGCCCTTCTGTTCTCCTGTAAACAGAAAAAGCGCCCAGCTATATATTTCTACTGAGCGCTCTCTAATAAATTCATTTTCTTTTGGTCAAATTTCGTCAGACTATGACAAACTGTTCGATGTGAAAAAGGCCTTCAGAAGGGCGTTCTTGCAAGTCCCAAAATCGGGTCTCGGAAGGTTTCTGTTTAACCCATTTTT
Organism: Lachnospiraceae bacterium; assembly: GCA_021205225.1. Lineage (GTDB taxonomy): Bacteria > Bacillota > Clostridia > Lachnospirales > Lachnospiraceae > Choladousia. The sequence goes on along the minus strand of JAJPXX010000113.1, from coordinate 42,667 downwards.
TAACCATTTTTCAAATTTAACCCCTATTTTAACCACTAGAAAATACATCAAATTGTATCAAGCTATATCAAATTAAAAACCCCGGAAGCCTTGATTTTCCAGGGTTTTTGGGATATTTATCGCTTGCTGAACTGCGGAGCGCGACGAGCCGCTTTGAGACCGTATTTCTTACGCTCTTTCATCCTCGGGTCACGTGTGAGGAACCCTGCCGATTTCAGCGTCGGTCTGTAGTCGTTGTCTGCCTGAAGCAGTGCTCTGGAGATGCCGTGACGGATCGCGCCTGCCTGACCGGTGGTGCCGCCGCCGTATACATTTACCAGTACATCGAATTTGTCAGCGGTCTCGGTCGCTACAAGCGGCTGACGCACGATCAGCTTCAGGGTCTCAAGACCAAAGTAATCGTCGATGTCTCTTTTATTTATCGTGATCTTGCCGGTACCCGGAACCAGGTATACTCTGGCAACTGATTTTTTTCTTCTCCCTGTTCCGTAAAATTTTTCCTTAGCCAATGTTCTTTACCTCCCTCTTAGAATGTCAACAGCTCCGGCTTCTGTGCCTGCTGCTTATGATCCGGGCCTGCGTATACGTAAAGCTTCGTGTACATCTGTCTTCCAAGTGGTCCTTTCGGAAGCATTCCTTTCACCGCATGCTCAATGACTCTCTCCGGCTTTTTCGCAAGCATCTCGCGAAGGGTGGTCTCCTTCATGCCGCCGACATACTCAGAATGATGATAATAAATCTTCTGATCCAGTTTCTTGCCGGTAACCTTTACCTTTTCCGCATTTACAACAATTACGTAATCACCCAGGTCTAAATGAGGTGTAAAGATCGGTTTCTTCTTTCCTCTCAATATGCTAGCCACTTCTGTCGCCAGACGTCCCAGTGTCTTATCTGTAGCGTCCACTACATACCATTTTCTTTCAATCGTGGCTGGATTAACCATCTCAGTTTTCATTGGTCTTCCTCCTTATTTATCGCCGTCTGTCTCAAACGAAACAAACTGCCGATGCCGCCCTCTATGGCGGCTCCTCAGGTTAACTCACGGGCAAACAGAGGCTTATTTCCGTCCTCCCGACCTGCCGCGCGTCTTCAAATACAAAATCGTCATCTGCTGACACGAGACATTTTATGAAGAAAATGCTCTACCGGGGCTTTGGCTCGAACATTTATCTATCCATGATTTCATTCTGCTCTCCTGCAGCCTGCAAGGAAATGCGCGCTGCTGCTCCGAACGATAACTACAGAGCCGCGTCCCAAACGCACTGGAAAGTGATGCGTCGGACGGTGTCGAAAGCGTCATAAAATACAGTGTGCCTTGCGAGCACACTTTGTAATTATAGTAAGAATCCGGCGTGCTGTCAATCACTTTTTTCCTGTTTTTACCGCATTTTTGCCGCATTTTTGCCGCATTTGCTGCAATTTTTACCGCAGATTTCCTTATATTTTCCGGGTCTGCGGTCACGAAACAGTCCCCAGCTCATCCGGCTATCCTCAATCTCGTCCAGGTCAAAGGCCGCGGTAAGAATTTCTTCCTGATCACGCGATGCGGCGCATACGATTTCGCCTGTCTCATCTGTGATAAAAGAGGATCCGTAAAACAGCAGGGAGGATTGCTGGCCGCCGTTCTCTTTTGCAGGTTCTACCTTTTCCAGTCCAATCCGATTTGCAGCAGCCACCGGCATCAGGTTGGACGCGGCGTGCCCCTGCATACAGCGGCGCCAGTGGGGCATGCTGTCGCATTCGAGGATTGGCTCGCTGCCGATGGCGGTGGGATAGAGGATAATCTCTGCCCCCTGCAATGCCATGCACCGCGCGCTCTCCGGGAACCACTGATCCCAGCAGATGCCGACGCCAACACGTCCAAAACGGGTATTCCATACGCGAAAACCGGTATCGCCCGGCGTAAAATAGAATTTTTCCTGATAATAGTGGTCGTCCGGAATATGGGTCTTGCGGTAAACACCCATCACCGTTCCGTCTGCGTCGATCATTGCAATGCTGTTATACAGAGAGCAGCCGTCCTTTTCATAAAAGCTGACGGGAATTACAGCTTCCACTTCTTTCGCCACCCGCTGAAAATGCAGCACTGCGTCATTCGCCATCAAAGGCTTTGCGAAATGATAATATTCGTAGCGGCGCTCCTGGCAGAAATACTGCCGTTCAAAAAGCTCCGGCAGCAGAATCACATTGGCGCCGCGCTCCGCAGCCTCTCGAACCATGCAGTCGGCCTTTTCAATATTCTCTGAAACCACGGTACCGCATTGCATCTGTATGGCGGCGATTGTTACATTTCTCATCTGCATTCTCCTATCTCATTCCCGACCAGATTTTCACTTCTATCCTCTCGGAATCTGCTGTGTAATACAGTGAATATTCCCGCCGCCGACGATAACCGGCCGTGCATATACCGGCACAATCTCCCGCTCTGGAAAAAGGCATCCGAGGATTTCCACCGCCAGCTCGTCATTGGCATCCCCAAACTGCGGCACAATCACTGCTCCATTTGCAATATAAAAATTCACGTAACTCGCCGCAAGCCTTTCTCCCGCTTCCCGGATGTCTTCGCCTTCCTCGAAGGTAAACCCCGCCAGTTCTTCCTCCGTGATACAGACTGGCTTTGCCGGAATCGGCAGCTTATGTACGGTCAGCTTTCTGCCTCTGGCGTCCGTTTCTCGCTCCAGGACGCGCAAGGAAGCATTGCTCAGCGCCCACTGCGGATCCGTCTCCTCATCGGTCCAGGCAAGCACCACCTCACTTGGGCGCACAAATGCGCAGATATTATCCACATGCTCGTTCGTCTCATCCTGCCAGATACCGCGCGGAAGCCAGATAATTTTCTCCGCGCCAAGGTATTGTTTCAATGTATTTTCAATCTCCGTCTTCGTCATCTGCGGATTCCGTCCCGCGCTGAGAAGACAGGTCTCTGTCACGAGTACAGTCCCCTCTCCATCGGAATGGATGGAACCGCCTTCCAGGACAAAATTTTGCGCATCATAACAGAAAAGTCCAAGGGCCTCACAGACCGCCGCGGCAGCCTGGTCGTCCTTCTCCCAATGCGCGTACAGCCCGTCGACTGCTCCTCCCCAGGCATTGAACTGCCAGTCGATGCCGCGTACCTCTCCGCCCTCATTCACCACACAGGTCGGGCCGACATCGCGCGCCCAGGCATCATCTGTCTCGATGGGAAGAATTTCTATTTTAGAAATTACGGGCTGTGCTTTATCGCCGCCAGACGCCGGGCAATTCTCCATTGTGACGCATGCTTCCCTCGCCAGGAGGCATCCTCGCCCTTCGGGCGGGATATCCCTCGCCGGGCGGCCAGAACGAGTCTGCCGATATTGCTCGACAGCGTCCCGCACATTCTCTACCTGTTCCGGCGCAGCCAGCATCCAGACCATCTCACTTTCCGCAATTTTGAAAGCAATTTCCAGAAAGGTCTGCTGCGCTTCTTCAGCCCCATACGGCCACGAACCCGGACGCACCGGCCAGATCATCACGCAGCCGCGGTGCGGCTCATATTCGCCCGGCATATGAAAGCCGTCTTTTAGCGGTGTAGATAAAGCTCCTTTTTCGTTTTCCCCATAATCTCTCTTTTTCAAATTTCTTTCCCTTACATTCCGCTACCCTTTTAGAGTCTTCAGCGTTGTTCCCTTTTGTTATCCGGTTCGCCGCGACAGGACAAATACCTCTTTCGGCCGCCAGAAAAACAAAAATACCATTAGAGGATTCCTTACAGCGAAGTTTCAGGATAACCGCCCCTTAAAGTCCTCATATCGAAAAGCTTTCACCAGGCGGCATTCACCGGACGGTACCTGGCGTTCATTCGTTAATTCCGCTGTATTCTCTTCTGGCTCCGCTGGCTCTGCTGTCAGCTCAGCCGAAGCTCCGGCCGGTTTCGTCAGACCTGCCGCCGGCTCCATTGCCCAGATTGACGGCAGCGCAATCCCGTTAAACGTATTATTTTTTACCATCGAGTAGATCGCCATATCCTCGAAATACAGCCGGTCGCCCGGATGCATTTCCTGATCAAAGGAATAATCGCCTATGATATCGCCCGCCAGGCAGGTGCAGGAAGACAGCCGATAGGTGTATGGCTTCTCTCCCGGCTCTCCGCTGCCGCGTAAAGGCGGACGGTACGGCATTTCCAGCACATCTGGCATATGGCAGGCTGCTGAGGCGTCCAGAATCAGCGTCTGTATGCCCCTATTCTCCACGATGTCCATAACTTCAGTCACCAGATAGCCTGCGTTCAGCGCGACCGCCTCCCCCGGCTCCAGATAAATATCCAGGTCATAGGCATCCCGCATATGGCAGATGCAGCGCTCCAGACGCCCGATGTCGTAATCCGCGCGCGTAATATGGTGCCCGCCGCCCATATTCAGCCATTTCATCTGTTTCAGATAAGAGCCAAAGCGCTGCTCTACCGCCTGCAGCGTCGTCTCCAGATCATCCGCATTCTGCTCGCAAAGCGTGTGGAAATGCAGGCCTTCCACTCCATCCAAAGCTCCCGCAAAGGTCTGCAATTCCCGTTCCAGCTTCTCCTGTGTAACACCAAGCCTGGATCCCGGCGCGCAGGGATCGTAGATCGCGTGATCGCCCTGCGTAGAACACTCCGGATTGACGCGCAGACCAATGCCGGTCTTCCCCTGACAGCGCTCCCGGAATCGTTTCAGCTGAGAAAAAGAATTGAAAATCACATGGTCGCAGATCGCGGCGATCTCATCCATTTCATTCTCCCGATAGGCAGGGGAAAAGATATGATTTTCTTTTCCCATCTCCTCATGCCCCAGCCGCGCCTCATATAGCCCGCTCGCCGTCGTACCGGAAAGATATTTTCCGATCAGCGGATACTCGCTGAACATCGAAAACGCTTTCTGTGCCAGAAGAATTTTGCAGCCGGTGCGCTCCTGTACGCCTTTGAGGATTTCCAGATTTTCCACTAGCTTTCCCTCATCCACCACATAGGCAGGGGTGGGAATTTCATTTATTTTCATACAAATTCTCCTGTTGTCCATACAGACACATTTGCGGCAGCTCCCAGGCATTCAAATCTGTTTTTCGTTGTAGCACAGAATGCATCCGAACACACAAAAAATTTCCCGGCGCGCACCCAGGAGACGAGAGACAGTTTCCCAGCTCCGCGTCAGTCCACCAGCACCGGGTTCTCCTCTACGATCCAGGGCAGACCCCATCGGTTCAGAGCTTCCATATATGGATCCGGATCGAATTCATCGGTCGTGTATACACCCGGCCGCTTCCACTGACCGGTCACAACCATCATCGCACCGATCATTGCCGGGACGCCGGTCGTATAAGAGATCGCCTGTGAGCCGACCTCGCGGTAGCACTCCTGATGATCGCAGATATTATATATGTAGAGAGTCTTCTCTTTTCCATCCTTGACGCCTGTAAAAATACAGCCTATATTCGTCTTTCCGACCGTCCGCGGTCCAAGCGACGCCGGATCCGGCAGCAGCTCCTTCAAAAACTGGATCGGAACAATTTCCTGCCCGTTATAATTGACCGGAGTCGTGGATAGCATGCCGACATTTTCCAGACACTTCATATGCGTCAGATAGCTCTGGCCAAACGTCATAAAAAAGCGAATCCGCTTTACACCCGGAATATTTTTTGCCAGAGCTTCAATCTCCTCGTGGTGCAGCAGATACATATCCTTTTTGCCGACGCCGGCAAACTCATATTCCCGCTTAATCGTCATCGGCGGAATCTCTACCCAGTGGCCGTCTTCCCAGTAAGAGCCAGGCGCGGACACTTCGCGCAGATTAATCTCCGGGTTAAAATTCGTGGCAAATGGATAGCCGTGGTCGCCGCCGTTACAGTCCAGGATATCAATTGTGTGAATTTCGTCAAAATAATGCTTCTGCGCATATGCGGCAAATACACTCGTCACGCCTGGGTCAAACCCGGTGCCCAAAAGTGCCGTCAGACCAGCCTTTTCATACCGCTCCTGATACGCCCACTGCCAGGAATAATCAAAGTATGCCGAGAAGCCAAGGCGCCTGCACCGCTCCTCATAAACCGCACGCCACGCCGGATCAGAGGTATCCTCCGCCTCATAGTTCGCGGTATCAATATAATGCACACCCGCTGCCAGGCAGGCGTCCATGATCGTCAGATCCTGATACGGAAGCGCCACATTCAGCACCGCATCCGGGGCATAGAAGCGGATCAGCGCTGTCAGCGCTTCTACATCGTCAGCATCTACCTGCGCCGTCGTAATCTTCGTCTTTGTAATCGGCGCCAGCTTTTCCTTTAGCGCAACGCACTTCGACACCGTCCGGCTCGCAATCATAATCTCATCAAATACGTCACTGTTCTGGCAGCACTTGTGAATCGCCACCGAAGCGACCCCGCCGCAGCCGATAATCATTAATCTGCTCATGATGTTTCTCCTTCCTTTGCCGCTGCACCGCCGCGTTCTCGGTTCAGCAATTCCTCAAGCGCTTCGTCACTTTCACTGATCCATACGTCCTCTTCCTCTGCCGTCAGGCCAAGATATTCCCGAAGAGTGCATTCCTCATCGCTGAAATTCCACTCATCAGTCAGATCAAAAATCTCATCAAACTCTGTTTCCCCTTTCATAAAACGCTCACGAAACTTCATGCATTCTCCCTCCGTCACACCTGACGCCTTTCTGCTCATATCCTAATGAATAAAATAGAATCCCGCTTTGCGGGATTCTCGCGCTGCCGCGCGTCTGCGCAAGCAGACAGTTTCCTCTAGCGCGGCATGCGCATCCTCCCGGAGAGTTTTTGTCCGATAGGGAAGTTCGGAGAACTTTCCTATTGGATAAAAATCCTGTGACGCGGCTCCCGGATATAGGGCAATCATCGCGCACAGGAAGATTATAACCTGACACCTTATTCATTACAAGCTTTATTTTCAGGTAACAGTTCAGAACAACAGGCGGTCTGCGGCCTGCTGTTCTGAATAGTTGCATTTTCAGAAGCCACTTCTGCAGCAATCAGGTCCCGGAATTTGATTTTGCCAGAACCGCTTCGATTGCCTCTTCTGAATATCCTTCCGGCTCGCTCATCCCCGTATCCAGCGCGCTTGAAGTGAAACTATAGACGAAGCCGTAATCCTTATAGCCCTGCGCAAGGTTGGAAAAATATTCCGTCAGGACGTTGCTGCTTTTTGCCGCGTCCGTTACGCCCGGCACAACAAAGGTGACGACTGCCACTACCGCAAAAGCGCCGGCCATGCGGTGTGTCCTGCCCTGAAACTTCGGGCCTTTTTTCCACAAAAGGACAAGCATCACACACAGCACCGCAACAATTGCAATAGCGATTGCGGCCTGCCAGTTCGTAAAGTAATTGCTCTTCATCGTCAGAAGATCGCCAACCATTGTCAGATCCGTCCAGCCAAATGGCGATACTCTTTTCGAGAGAACAATCCCATTGACAACACCCAGAAACAGCCAGAAAACACTGATAAACACACGGGCGGCCATGCGGCGTTTGAAAATATACACAAACAGCAGCGTCGCCCAGACTAGGAACGCATTGTACAAAAAGACCAGATTGCGGTCAGTCACAAATGCGCAGGCCTCCACAAAGGAATGCCGGGACACCCACTCAATCACAAAACAGATTCCGCAGGCCAAAAGTACGTGGAAAAGAACCGACCAGCGATTCAGAAACAGGATCGCTTTTCTTTTCTGTTCCGGTTTCAGCTGAAAAAATCCCTTTCGTTCCGGTTTATGTATTTCCTTTAATTTCGTCATATATATCTTCCTCCCTAAAATTACCAGGTTTTTTATCCTATGCATTTTACATCTATATATGAAAGAAATTAAGGAAATATTCTAAACTTTTTTTGAAATAACTCTTAAGTTTTTCTTTTCGTGTTCACGGAATTCCTCTACCGCTCCGCCTCATGAATGCGGCTCTCATGCTTCTCGTAATAGCCAATAAATTCCCTGCTTCCGTTTCTCAAAGCGACCATATAGACATCACTGTCTTCACCGCCCCAGTCCTTTGTATAAGTATAAACCTTGTTCAAATCCGGGGCGGCTTTGAATTTTTCAACCACTGACAGAATCACTTCCCTGGAATGCGTATTATGGCAGTCAAAAATAGACTGGCCAATGAGCTTCTCCCCGCCGCGCTTTTCGTATCTTTTCACGGCAGTCGGGTTCATATAGACGATCCTGTGTTCTGTATCGCAGATCACGATCGGTGCATCATCCGCGTCAACTACTGCTTTCAATAATTCATTCATCACAAAGTCCCTCCATCTGTATCTGCCCGCCTGAATATTGCCGAACTCTTTCGTGCGAAAAAGCAAAGTGTGAAAAAGCAAACGACGTCAGGGCATCTCTTCGCGCCAAACGTCGTTTGCTATTGCTTATAAAAAGGTGTACTTCACACACGCTCATGGACTCACAAAATTCCAGGAAGTACACCCTTTTGCTTACAGTACCACCCCATCCTTAAAGATGGAGATCTCACGGCAGCCATGCTGTTCAGTCAGGGTCTGCCGCCCGCTCGCAATTTCAATCACAAGCTTTAAGAGACGCTCTGCCGCGGCGTCAATCGGCTCTCCGTCAGCAATGGTTCCCGCGTCAAAATCAATCCAGCCCTTTTTCTTCGCAGCCAGCTGACTGTTTGTCGCGATCTTCACGGTCGGTGCCGGCGCTCCAAAGGGAGTGCCGCGGCCGGTCGTAAAGAGGATCAGATGCGCCCCCGCTGCGGTCATCGCGGTCGCTGATACCAGATCGTTGCCCGGTCCGTACAGCATATTCAGCCCCTTCGTCACAACCGGATCGCCGTAGCCAATCACATCCATGATCGGGGCAGTGCCGCCCTTCTGTACGCAGCCGCAGGATTTGTCTTCGAGGGTCGTAATCCCGCCCTGTTTGTTGCCAGGACTCGGATTTTCATAGACCACCTCGTTGTGGCTGATAAAATAATTTTTAAAGCCGTTGATCATGTTTACAGCTTTGTCAAAGATTTTCTCGTCCGCGCAGCGGTTCATCAGAAAACCCTCCGCGCCGAACATCTCCGGCACTTCAGTCAGCACAGTAGAGCCGCCGCGAGCCGTCATCATATCGCTGAAGCGGCCGACCGTCGGATTCGCCGTGATACCAGAAAGACCGTCAGAACCGCCGCATTTCATGCCGACGACGAGCTCGCTTACCGGGATCGGCTCTCTTACAAACTGTGCGGCGTATTCGGCGCACTGCGTAAGAAGGGCGCGCCCTGCCTCGTATTCATCCTCTACATCCTGACAGGTCAGGAATTTCACACGGTCTGCATCGTACTCTCCCAGCTCCGCGAGGAACTGCTCATGCGTCAGGTTTTCGCAGCCAAGGCTCAGCACCAGCACTGCCGCTGCATTCGGATGCCACGCCAGCGCCGCCAGAAGCTTCCTGGTCTGCGCGTGATCTGCGCCGGTCTGGCTGCAGCCGAACGGGTGCGTGAACGCATACAGCCCGTCAATCGTTCCCGTTACCAGATCCTGGTTTTCTTTCACCAGATTCTTCGCGATATCATTAACACAGCCTACGGTCGGGATAATCCAGATCTCATTGCGGATCGCCGCTCGCCCGTCCTTTCTGCGAAAACCGGAAAACAACTCCGGCTCGACCGGCTCCGGGTAGTCCAGCGTCGGCTGATACGTATATGCGACTTCCCCGGAGAGATTTGTCTTCACATTGTGCGTGTGCATCCAGGTGCCTGCTGCCGCATCGCTTGTCGCATGACCGATCGGGAACCCGTATTTTATGACATCCTCTCCCTCTTTGATCGGGCGGATGGCGATCTTATGCCCCTGCGGAATGTCCTCCAAAGCCTCGATCATCTGGCCGCCCACTTCCAGCTTCTCACCCTTCGCAATCGGATGAAGCGCCACCGCAACGTTGTCCGTTGGGGCGATCTGTATGGTTTTTATTGAATTCATGGTGCTTCTCCCTCATTTTTATGTAATACTGCGGATTTCTCCGTGCTTCGCATCTTCGCTTCGCTACGGTCGGCGAATATCCCGCACTTTGTGCGGGATGCCACCCGGCGAGGACTTAACGAACGTCCACTGAGTCTCCGCTCCGCTTCGGTCGGTCCTGAGCGCGTGCCACTGGCACACAGAACCGTTCAGCGCCCCGAAATCCTTGTATTACAGGCAGGCCGCGTACGCCGCCTTTGCTCCTTCCGTGCGGATTTTCTTTAAAATTTCAACGACCTTTGCTTCGAGTCCGGCGATCGCAGACAGATCCTGGCCCCACATTTTCTCATTGGTCAGAACCGCGTGTACCAGATCTTCTGCGCTGTCCGCTTTATGCTCATAATAAAACTCCAGCGCCCAGCGATCGTCACTTACGACATATTCATTGCCCGCCGGACGTTTGCACACAAGACCCTTGTCCGTCAGCTCCTGAATATCATTGCTGTAGAACGCAATATACGCCGCCAGGGAGGTGGTCAGGCAGATCGGCAGCTCCCCTTTCAGCTCAATATACTCAAGGAAGGACGGCATATTGCGGGCTTTCCACTTGGAGGTCGAATTCAGAGAAATGCTCATCAGCTCGTGATCCACGAACGGATTATTGAAGCGGTCCTGTACCGCCGAAGCGAACGCCAGCAGGTCGTCCTTATCCAGCGGAAGAGTCGGAATCACCTCATCATAGAGCATCTTGTTCATAAAGCCTTTGATGATCTCGTCATGCATACAGTCGCGCACAATGTTCTCACCAGAGAGATAAGCGCCCAGCACGAAGCCGGTATGCGCGCCGTTGAGGATGCGCACCTTGCGCTTCTTATACGGACTCATATCCGGAGTGACAAATACCCGTTCCTTCAGACCCGCTTTCGCGAACGGAAGAACATCATTCAGCGATTCGTCGCCCTCGATCACCCAAAGGCCAAAAACCTCGCCCACATCAAGAAGCGGATCGGCATAGCCATGGAACTCTTCAAGAGCCGCCACTTCCTTCGGGTCGCGAATGCGGCCGGGAACGATACGGTCTACCAAAGAGCCGCAGAACGTGCAGTCCTCATTGACATATTTTTTAAATCCATCCTCCAGACCCCACTGATCAATGTACTGATTGACACATTTCAAAAGCTCCTTGCCATTGTTATCAATCAGCTCGCACGCCAGCATGATGATACCCGGCTTTCCGGCGCGATAACGGCGCAGCAGCACCTGAGTCAGCTTCGCAGGGAAGCTCGACGGCGGGCAGTCCTCTTCCTGGCATGCCGGATCGTAAACAATGCCGGCCTCCGTCGTATTGGAAACGATGATCTCCAGATCGTCGCTCTCGGCTACCGCCATCATCGCCTCATAATCTTCCTTCTCATACGGATTCAGGCAGCGGCTGACACTGGAAATCACGCGCGCGTCATCTACCTTTTCCCCATTCTGGCTGCCGCGCAGATGCAGTGTGTAAAGCCCTTCCTGCTCATTGATCATCTTCGCAAGGCCGCCGCCGATCGGCTGCACAAGGACACACTTGCCATTCCAGCCAGCTTTCTCATTTGCCAGATCAAACCAGTAATCCACAAATGCGCGAAGGAAATTCCCCTCGCCGAACTGCATTACCTTCTCTGGTGCCTTTTCCAGAATATAGCCCTTGTAACCGGTTTCCTTCAGAACTGCGTAATTTAACTTCTCCATTTTTCATCCCTCCATATAAATCTGCAGATTTTATTGCAAAACGGATGATTCCTGTATGACAGGACTACCGCCGTTTTCTGATAGTATTGATAAAAAGTTTATCGCTCGATCATACACTTGATACAGCCGCGGAAAGTCTACGAATTTCCTTCCTCACGCACCCGCGCCACCAGAACTGCAAATACGAACAGTCCCACACACGGCACAATATTGGAAGCCATACCCACGCCAAGTCCCGCGTGTTCGGAGATGATACCCGCGATCCAGGGCATCACAATCGCCCCGATACCCGCAACCGGAAGCATAATCCCCATGCTCGCGGCGCTTGTCATCCGTCCCGCGCTGGCGACCGCAGTCGGATTCATGCCCGCCATCGAAAACGCAAACGCGAACAGCAGCACGATAGCCGGGATCTGGCTGCCGACCAGCATCAGCCCCAGATAAAAGACAATGCAGCCAAGGCTCATCCGGATCATCGCCCGGCAGGCATTTTTGATCGGGAAGACAAAGGCGATCAGAAGTCTTCCCAGCAGGGTAGCTCCCCACATCACCGTGACCGTGTAGGTGCTCAAGTTTCCGGAAATTATCCCGCTGTTTTTAAAATACGTCACCATCCAGCCGTTGACGCTGTACTCTGCTGCGTTCTGGCAGAAGATCAAGCCTGTTAACAGCCAGAATTTTTTGCTTTTTAAAAAGCTCCAGTCCGTCTTTTTCCCCGTCAGCGCTTTCGCAGTCGTTTCGTTTTTCCTGGCGGCATTTCCATTGCTTTTCCCTGCTTTTTCATGCGCTTTCCCGCCCTCCATCGGCGTACACAGGAAAACCAGCCAGAGAATCAGACCGAACGCTGCCAGTACAAACAGCGGCACGAAGCTGCCTGCCGTCGCCGCCGCCGTGATAACAAACGGGCAGAGCAGCGCGCCGAGCGCGTAGCAGGCATGCATGACATTCATTCCTCTGGTGCGGTCAGGGGAATTGTTTCCCACAAGAATCGTACAGGTATTGAGCGTACAGCCTTTCGCCAGACCTGCCAGTACGAATGACAGCATCAGGATTCCCATCCACCCGGACAGCCCCATGGCAAGATAACCGATCGCGTATCCCGTCGTCAGAAGCGCCACGGTCAGCCGGGTACCGATCTTCGTCGGCAAAAGCCCGGTCAGAAACCCGGAAATCAGATTTCCGATGCTCATCAGCGACAGCAGCGTACCGGTCATCCCATAGGCAAACCCATAGCTTCCCTGCAGGCGGCTGACTACAATGCTGCTGCTGATCGCGCAGATTCCGCTGATAAAAAAAGCTGCATACCCGGCGTTTCTCTGTTTCAGATTACCATTCGAGTCCATCCGCGCGCGTCACCTCTTGATATCGTAGTTCATATTCATCAGGTTCCGGATGGTGGATACGTCGTCCGTAATATTTGCGTCGCCGCGGATCGTGTGCTTGATCGCGCTGCTCGCTACCGCAAAATTAATCATATCCATCGGACGGTATTTGTGCATCATCGCATAAATCAGGCCGCTCGCGAACGCGTCGCCGCCGCCCACGCGATCGAGGATATTGAAGGTAAACATCTTGCTCTCAAAGGTGTGTCCCTCATACCACATAAAAGCCTTGAGGCTGTTCTCGCTGCCGCTGTGGGCGTAGCGGACATGGCGCGCGATGCATTTGAGGTTCGGATAGCGCTCCACAAATACCTGAAACACTTCATCCTGCTCCTCATAAGCCGGACGGAACGGGATATCGTCCTTCACGTCGCCCTTGCTGTGGTCGTTTTCATCCTTCCAGAGATGATAAGGCTCGATTCCGAGCAAAACATCCACGTAGGGAAGGCACAGCGTACAAAAATCCCGCGCCTCCTCCCAGGTCCAGAGCTTGCTGCGGAAGTTCCCGTCAAAGCTGACCGTCAGTCCCTTTTCCTTCGCCGTCTTTAAGCTGCGCAGAATCAGGTCGCGGCAGTTCTGCCCCAGAGCCGGCGTAATGCCGCTCAGATGCAGCCAGGTAAAGCCCTCAAACAGCGCGTCCAGATCAATCTCGCTGAAATCAAATTCCGAGATAGCGCTGTGCTTCCGGTCATAAGTCACCTTGCTCGCGCGGATCCCGTAGCCGGTTTCCAGATAATACGACCCCAGGCGGTGCGTCGGCGTCTGCTCCGGGCTGCTTAAGATTACCGGCGTACAATGTACGTCATTGCTCCGGAGCATGCGGATCGCGCTCTTTCCAAGGCTGTTGTTCGGCACAACCGAAAAGAATGTGCTGTCAATCCCCAGGTTTGCGAGCGACAGCGCGATGTTCGCTTCACTGCCTCCGTAGCTGGCCTCAAATGACGTCGCCACGCGGATTTTTTCATAATTCGGCGGTGTCAGGCGCAGCATGATCTCACCGATAGTAATAAATTTTTCCGCCGTGTCCCGCTCTTCAAGCAGCGGATTTTTGTGTTCCATACCTCTCCCTCCTTTGTAACCGTTCAGAACAGTCATGTATTTTTGTTTCGGTTATCCCGTTGAATCAGTTCTGCATTTCGTTGATCCGTCCGGCCCTGCGCATTTCAGTGTACGCCAGCAAAAACGGGCCCACGCCCTTCGCGTCGTCCTTCACCACCGGCTCAGACATATAATAATCATAGGTCCCCGGCCGATTACCCTTGCCGCCAAGCCCTGCTACCAGGCAAATGCCTCCCAGGTGCAGGCTTCCGTTCTCATCCTCCGACAGATATTTCCCGCACACACCGTTGAAAGCCTTCACGCCAGCTTCCCGGTACGATTCCGGCAAAAAGCCGAGCCGCACACCCTTTAAAAGCGCGTACGCCAGAATCGAGCTGCCGCTCGTCTCCAGATAATTCTTCTCCATCCCGCCGAAATTGACGACCTGGTACCACATACCGCTCTCGTCCTGGTATCTCAGAAGCGCATCCATCAAATCGACGAACATCCCTTTCATCCGCCCGTACGCCTCCGGAGCCGCCGAAGCATCCGTCTTATCCAGCGTATCCAACAGCGCCATCGAGAACCAGCCCAGCGCACGCAGCCAGAAATTCTGGCTCAGCCCCGTCACACGGTCACACCAGAACATCTGCCGCGAGGAGTCCCATGCATGATAGTAAAGTCCGGTCTTCGGGTCGCGCATCTTTTCCTGCACGGTAAAAAACTGGCGGAAAATATCGTCATATTTCTTTTTTTCATCAAAGCGGGTCTCATATTCCATATAAAACGGCTGGCACATATACAATCCGTCAAGCCATACCTGATTCGGATAAATGTTCTTGTGCCAGAAGCTTCCCTCCTGCGTGCGGGGCATCTGCTCAATCTGACTGTAGACCAGATCAATCGCCTTACGGTACTTTTCCTTTCCGGTCAGATCATACAGTTCAAAAAGCGTCTTACCGGCGTTGACATTGTCGATATTCAGCTCCTCCACAGAATAGCCGTCAATCGTCCCGTCTTCGCGCACCTTCGCGTCAATAAACGCGTCCGCAAAAGCAAAATACTTTTGATTTCCGGTGATCGCGTACATCTCCAGAACCGCCTTAATCATACAGCCGTCGATGTAATTCCAGTTCGACTTCAGCCCCTGCAGAATCTTTTCAATATTCCACGCAGGCCGATCCGGCGTGCTCTTCGCAAGCAGCTCGTCTATGTACTTCTCAATCCTGTCCATTTTCTTATCGCCTCCCTCGTTCTTATTTTTCGTAACAGTTCAGAACAGCATCGAAATGAAAAGACAGGCTGTGCAGGTTTACCTGCTAAAGACTGTATTTTCATTTCGGGATGGGCGGAACGCCCATCAAGCCTCAGACATATGACGCGTAAGCGGCATATAGCCTTCAAAGAAGGCGGTCTGTGGCCTGCTGTTCAGAACAGTTACACTTTCCCAGGCATCCCGTTCCCGTCCAGCCTTCCCTGCTCCCTGGCCAGTGCATCCAGGCCTTCCTCCGGCATCTCAAATGTTCCGCTCTCTTCCTGACTTTTCGCACTCTTGATGTATTTCTCAAACGCCTTTCTCTGATACGCAGCCATACAGTAACCGATCAACCCAAATCCATAGATAATCGTCAGATAGTTTGCCAGCTGTGTCAGCGTATTGACCCAGATAAAAAGCACCATCAAAATCACCATCTGGATCGTGCCTTTTAAATTATGAAGTGCCATAAAAAATGCGTAGCGGATCGTCGCTTTCACCGGGTTAACGAACTTTGCCTGCACACCGAACACATATAGCAGCGACAGGAGGTAGGGAACGGCGATAATACCCGCGCCGCACTGCAGCACCATTCCAAACGTGCCGCCCTGCTGTCCGCCGAGAATGAAATCTGCCACCAGCAGAATCCCCACGACCAGATAAAGCAGAAAAATGCCGGTCGCCTGTTTGAAATTCTGCGCAAAGGAATGAAAAAAGTTTTTGTACCAGTAGCCCTCATTTTGCTGCAGCTTCATACTGCTGTACATCAGCGCTGTCGTCGCGGCTCCCATCGTAAAAATCGGCAGAGAACAGATCACCCAGACCAGGTTCAGTAAAAAAATCTTACCCACCTTATCGACTGCCCTCCATACGGGGTTATCCACGTCAAAGATTCTTTCCAGCATGCCAGCTCCATCCTTCCGTTCTTACATTCCTGTAACCGTCCGCGATTTCTTCCCACACGCCTCTCTTACACCCGCACGGTTCACTTTCACGCATTCCTTCCTGCTCACACTTCACACATATCCCACAGCTTCTGAATGTGCATCCTCGCCTGCACGGCGTTCTCCGGCACGGTATCTTCCAGTGTCGCGTGGATATAAGGTTTTCTTTCCTTTATAAAACGGATAATTCTGGAATAGTCCATCTCCCCGGTTCCGGCCGCAGTTGAAATCAGCTGATCGCCTTCTACCCGGTAGTCTTTCAGATGCATCACAGCAATGTCTTCCCCGAGAAGATCAATGGCCTCTGCAAAAATCTCATCGCTGTTCCTGTAATTGCTGATATCCAGCAGATTGACTGGATCGAAAATAATCTGAAGGTTCGGCGAATTGATTGCGTCGAGCACTTTTCTCGCGCGCTTCGGATTGCATACAATATGGCGGTAAACCGGCTCAATCGCCAGAATCACTCCCATCTTCTCCGCGTACTCTACCACCGGACGCACATTTTTGATAAAAATATCCAGAGCTTCTTCCGTGTGACAGGCCTCCTCGAACCGGTATTCCTCGTTTGGCGCGCCTGTCTCTGTGCCAACCACACCTGCGCCGAGCAGCGACGCAAAACGGATATTGGTCAGATAGCGGCGTGTCGTTTTCGCGAGACTCACTGCGTTCGGATTCGCCAGATTCAGATAGCAGCCGAGCACCGCAATATCCAGGTCATGCTCCGCAAAAAGCTTTCTCAAATACATCGCGTAGCCGGGCGTGAGCGCTCCGTCATCCACCGGATTCTCAGAGATTACCTTTGCAAGCGCGAGAT
Organism: Lachnospiraceae bacterium; assembly: GCA_021205225.1. Taxonomy (GTDB): domain Bacteria; phylum Bacillota; class Clostridia; order Lachnospirales; family Lachnospiraceae; genus Choladousia. The sequence goes on along the minus strand of JAJPXX010000113.1, from coordinate 25,597 downwards.
GCGCACAGGAAAAGCCCTGCTCCCGCGCGGTCGCGAGACGTTCAGATAACGGCGCCTGTTTGACATCATGAAGACGAATTCCTATCTGCATTGTATTTCCCTCCTAAACGTTTCTGCCCGCTTTGCGGGCTCCACCCAATATAATAAACGGTGATATCCTGTACCCAATGCGGGATGCCGTCCGGCAGGGGCTAAGCGGACTCCACTGCATACCCAGCACGTCTTACCGCACCACCTCATCCACGTCATGCAGCTCGAACAGTTCCCCCTCGCATCCTTCAATCATCACATGATCAAGAAGCAGTTTTTTTACATTTCTCACAAAAACGCCCTTTTTTCTGCAGGCATCTACGCCCTCTGACATTATCGGGACGTCGCATTTTGCATCGTCCGCAAAGGAAATCTCGATGTTACGCATCTCCATCTGTTCGATCTTTTGCTCCGGCAAGCCCTCAAACCAGAGTGCCGCCACGTGGCAGTTGGTCGCCCGGATGTTTTCAAAATAAAAGCGCTTCATCGACGGCGTCCCCTCGTCTACCGGATATTTCTCGCGGGAACGCACAAACTCGGTTCGCCCGTCTGGGTCACAGAAGTAAAAAGCATTGGCAGTAAATGGGTTCATCACCTGATCCATCAAAAGATCCCGGAAGATGATGTTGTCGAGTACAGCGTCTTTTCCCCGTCCGCGTCTGGTCTTAATACGCAGACCGCGATCCGTATGATAAAAGCGGCATTTTTCTACTACCAGTCCATTCACACCTCCAGCCATCTCACTGCCAACCGTAACGGCGCCATGCCCATTTTCCATCAGACATTGATAGATATGGATGTTCGAGGATGGTGTCTTATATTTCCTGCCCATATAAATCTTACCGGATTTCACTGCGATACAGTCATCTCCCAGCGTAAAACGGACGCCGCAGATCGTGACATCCCGGCAGGATTCCGGATCAATCCCATCTGTATTCGGAGAAACCTGCGGATTCTCAATCACAAAATCGCAGAACAGCAGATCTTCGCTAAAGTACGGATGCACCGTCCATGACGGGCTGTGATGCAGCAGCACCCCCTGCACACGGATGTTCTTACAGCGGTTCAGGAACAGCAGCCGCGGCCGCCAGGCCGTCACCATGACCTTCTCGTTTTTCCACCAGTTCTCATAGCTCGCGGCGCCGTCGATGCTGCCTTCACCATAAATCACAGCATCCGAAACGTCTACGCCGGTGATAATGCCGGTAAACATCGGCAGCGGATTGCCCTCCCAGCTTCCGAGCTGGTACTCGTCCTTTCCATCCGTTGTCTCTACCGAGCCGGGGAAAATCGCAAACCTTGACCGCTCTGTAAAGGCACGCAGACAGGCATCCTTCGCAAGCTCCACCCGCACGCCGCTCTTTAAAAAGAGACTTGTGATCCGGTAGGTTCCCGCCGGAATCAGCACCCGTCCATTTGCCGGACAAGCCATGATCGCCGCCTGAATGCAGACTGTGTCATCCGATTCGCCGTCCCCCTTCGCGCCAAAATCCCTCACATTCAATGTCACCGATTCCCGGTCTGTGCGGAACACGAATGAGCCGACCCGTTCGCCCCGCAGATTCTCCACCCAGATCATATAATCCTTATCCGGCTGCAGACCATAAAGAGAGGTAATCACCGTATCTGTCTCTTTTACCGCCTCACCATTTTGCAAAATCCGATAAGTCTCCTTTGTATTATAAATCCCGCCGTCATCCAGTTCCAGAGAAACGCTCCTGGCGGTCTTCATAACAAGCCGAATATTCATCACATAAAACTCCTTGTCGCTTTTTGATGCGCAAAAACACAGTCGAAATTCAGGCACCTGATTAAGAAAAGGGCGACAATCCTGCCACCCTTTTCATAATGTACGGCTTTCAATCAGCCCTTTACACCGCCTGCGGAGATACCATCCACAAACTTATCCTGCGCCAGGAAGAATACCACCAGCGACGGGATAATCGAGATCAGGGAGAGTGCCAAAACTCTGTTCCACTGGAATCCGGAATCCGCATCCATAGACAGCTTTACGAAAATCGCCAGCGGATATTTCGCCGGTGTATTGACATAAAGCAGCGGACCCATAAAGTCGTTCGAAGACCACATGAACTGGAACAGCGCGATAGAGGTAATCGCTGGAGAAAGCATCGGAACAATGACTTTAGTCAGCGTCTGTATCGCATTACATCCGTCAATCTTTGCCGCCTCATCCAGATCCTTCGGCACGCCGCGCAGGAACTGAATCAGCTGGAATACAAACAGCGTATCCGTCGCAAACAGCGTCGGCACGATGATTGGCAGGTACAGCTTAGAATCAACCCAACCAAATTTGGAATACATGATAAACTGCGGGACATTCAATACTACCTGCGGCAGAAACAGCGTCGCCATCAAAACTGCAAACAGAATATTATGTCCCTTGAACTGGAAGCGCCCAAACCCATACGCTGTTATCGTAACCGAAATTACCGTAAAGACAACCTTGGGAATAACATAAGAATAGGTATTGAACATTGCCTTCCAGATATTGATATCGCCGCCGTAGCTGGCCATCGCGGCTTTATAGCCTTCCAGTGTCGGATTCTGCGGGATAAAGCTGATGCTGGAGAAAATCTCCGCATTCGACTTAAATGTCGCACCCACCATCCAAAGCAGAGGGTAAATCATAATAAAACCGACCGCGATCAGGACAAAATATCTCAGAAAAAGCGTAACATAATGCTTGGTTTTACTTTCCGCAGCCATACTCAACCCTCCTCATCCGAATAGAATACCCAGTATTTCTGGGACAGGAATGCGATCACCGTAAAGAACATCAGGATGACAAATAATACCCATGCCATTGCGCTCGCCATACCCATATCGTACTGTTTGAACGCGCTGTTGTAAATCAGCAGTGAGAGCAATGTTGTAGAGTTTCTCGGTCCGCCGGAAGTGATAATATACGGTCCGTTAAACTCCTGGAATGCCTGACAGAGCTGCGTCACCAGGTTGTAGAAAATAACCGGCGTGATCAGCGGCACTGTTACAGAGAAAAACTGACGCCACTTACCCGCACCGTCGATAGAAGCCGCCTCATAGAGATCCGCCGAAACCCCCTTCAGCGCAGCCAGGAAAATAACCATCGAGGAACCGAACTGCCATACACGCAGCAGGCAGATAACCATCAGCGAGTACCTGGTATCACTCAGCCAGCTCGGTCCCGTAATCCCAAGCAGCGCGAGCGCGCCGTTCAAAAGGCCTTCATCACGAAAAACCGCTTTCCAGAGAACCGCAATCGCCACCGAACCACCGAGGATTGAAGGAATATAATAGATGGTTCGGAAAAGGTTCACGCCCTTTATCTTAAAGTTCAGTATGTACGCGACAAACAAAGCAAAGATCAGCTTCAGCGGCACTGTAATGAACGCATACCGGAACGTGATCCCCATTGCCTTTGTAATCTTCGATGTAGTAAATACATCAATGTAGTTCTGTAGTGTACCGACGACACTAATCCCCTGGAAGAGGTTATAATCCGTAAAGCTGTAATACAGCGAAGAAGCCATCGGATAGAGTTTAAAAATCAAAAAACCGATCAGCCACGGCAAAATAAAGAAAAAGCCGATGTTATCTCTGCAAAAACCCTTTATCCCTTTTTTCTTTACCCTATGTGGGATCGCGGCGGCAGAATTGCTTTTATTAGCCAATAGAAGTCCCTCCCTTTTATTTAAGAAAGGGAGCTGCTATCTCTCCAACAGCAGCTCCCTTACCACTTACAGCATTGTCGCTTTGATGGAACCGTTACCCAATTTTCTCAGTCAATCTTGTGTCCCGGATCCTCAAATGATCAAAGCACCATCAACCGAGTACGTCATTGATACCTTCAATCAGGATCTCAGCTGCCTCTTCGACGCTGTAATCACCGTAGCTCAGGCCAGCCATAACATCATAATATACACCGTCGCTGCTCTTCAGAGTCGAATCCTCAAAATACGGATCCAGTGCGTTGCTGCACCATGCAAGAACCTTGCCGTTCGCTTCTACCGTCGTCTCATTCAGGATACCAGCCTCAGACGCAGCCGCCAGTGCGGAGGCAGATACCGGAATACCTCTCTCAGAGCCAAGGATCACTGCTGCATCGGCGTCGTTCATCAGGTAGTTCAGAAGAAGTGCGCACTCATACGGATGCTCGGTTCTTGTGCTGATCGCCCAGCCAAGAGAAACCTTTGTGTAGCCTCCCTGATACTCGCCAAGGTCTGTCAGATAATCGCCAACTACGAATTCGCGGCCTTCCTCAAGTGCTCCCTCATATTTCGATGCGGAAGAATCCCACTCAAAGATACCGGCATAGTGACCGTCGATCCAGTTCATGTTCTGATCCAGAGAAGAAGCGCCGTCGCCAGTGATCTTCGCGATGGTCGGAGTTACATGAGCGTCTTCCAGGCTCTGGATAAACTCAAGGCCTTCCTGAATCTGCTCAGCTGTGTACTGCAGCTCATTGTCGACTACCCAGTCTGTGCCGTAAACGCTCTCCAGGTAATAAACCATCAGAATCATTCTGTCATACTCGCCAAGAGCGATCGGATAATAGCTCTCATCATATGCAGCAAACGCTTCGCCGCACGCAAGCAGCTCTTCCAGAGTCGTCGGGATCTCTACGCCAACCTCATCAAAGGTGGTCTTGTCCCAGTAGAAGATACGGCCTGTCATGGAAGCCGGAAGTGCTGCCAGAGAACCGTCAGAAGCTTCACACATCTCAAGATAGGACTCACCGATCTGGGTCAGGTCGATCGTATCTGCGTAATCATACAGATTCAGGAAAATCGATCCGTCGGAATCATACTGTGTAATCCAGTTCCAGTTCACCTGGTTGATATCCTGCTCGGTGCCTGCCACAAATGCGGTAGCCATCTTCTCTTCCCAGCCGTCCCATGCGGAATAGGTAGACTCTACTGTGATGCCCGGATATGCTTCCATGAAAGCATCAATCGCTTCCAGAGTCGCCTCATGTCTGGAATCGCCGCCCCACCAGGAAATGGTAATGGTACACTCTTCATAATCCGCCGCGCTGACAGCCGGAGCCATCGTAAGCGCCATAGCGCCAACCAGGCCAACCGCGATCGCGCGTCTTAAACCATTCTTTTTCATTGCTTATTTCTCCTTTTCACGTAATTTGTCGGGAAGTTCCCGCATAGAGATATCATAACACAGCCATCGTAAAATTGCACCACTTTTTTCAAATTTTTTTCACATTATTTTCACGCTTTGTTTGAAAATCCGTTACATTACCGTTATTTTTTTGTCGATATTATCCAGTATACCTTTTTTGTGACTATATCTTCTGTTTCGTAACATTCTCCGCAGTCGTTCCGGACAGCATTTATCCCTGCATCATTCCCATATTTCTGCGTATCTCCCGCACGACAAACACCGCAACCACCGCCGCTAATGCGCCGCTTAAAATGTTGCTGACCGCCATCACGATCCCTGCGCTGACATTCCCCAGGTCCGTAAAGCGCTGCAGTCCCCACAGTACCGGGATGCGGAACAGAAAAATCCGGCAGAAATTCATCGCCAGCGTGATTTTTGTCTTGCCAAAGCCGTACAGGAGCGCCATCACCGCCGCGTTCACGCCAAGAGGAATCGCTCCAAGCGCCTCCAGGAGATAGATTTCTTTAATCATGCCCGCGAATTCCTCATTTCCCTCCGCGAACAGAGAAACGATCGGATCCAGGAAAAGCAGCGTAAAGCTTACCAGGACAAAACCGACCAGAACATTGATCACCAGCGTCCATCGGAAAGCAGCGAGCGCCCGTTCCGGTTTTTTCGCGCCCAGGTTCTGGCTGATCACAGCCGCGCCGCCCGACTGGAAGCCATTCTGCGGGCTTGTCGTAATCCCGTCGATATTATTTGAAATCCCCAGCGCACCCACCGTCCAGGTGCCATAGACTGTACTCATGGAATTCACAATCACCTTCCCCATGGAAAAGGCTGCTTTTTCCACAATCACGGGGAAAGAAAGATGCAGCATCGGCGACAGCACCTTTCCCTTCACTGAAATCGCTTTCAATGAAAAGCCAAACGCGCTTTCCTTCTGATTCATATTAACCAAAGCCGCCGCAAACAGCACGGCCTGAGAGGCAAGCGTCGCGACAGCGATCATGCTGACGCCGCCCTCCATCCCATATACAAACAGGGCCGTCAGGGAAAGCTTGACCATGATTACGGCTGTATTCAGGTATAAGATTCGTCTGGAATTCCCCCGCGCCCGCTCCACGGCAATATAGATACTGTTAAAAAAGGAAAGCACCAGGCCAAACAGCTCCAGCCGGAAATAAATCGTTCCTTCATCCAGAATTTCCTCCGGCGTATTCATAAGCTTCAGAAATGCCCGCGCAAATGGAACCAGTGCCAGCAAAAGGGCGCCGCCAAGCACGGCGCACAGCGCGAATACCGTACTTACCCTCCGTTTCACCAGCTCCAGATCGCCCGCGCCATACGCTTCGCTGATCTTCATGCCCGCGCCGACCGCCAGCCCGCCGCCGATTGCGGAAAGCATCAGGTTGATCTGCGAAAGGTAAGCCACCGTGGACACAGCGGTCGCGCTGATGTGCGAGGCCATCATCGTATCCAGAATTTTAAACAGCTGGTTCAGGCTCTCGTACAGGGCGAGAGGAAAGCCAACATACAGCACGACCTTCCACATCGGCGCTTCCAGTGAAAACACACGGTATTTTTCATCTTTCTGTGACAATTCCGCCTTCATTTTCCCATACTCCCCATCCCTGCCGGAACCCTTACGTAAAGTTCCTGTTTGCGCACTGTTCCGGCGGTTATTCTTTATATCCAAAATCCGGTATTTCATTCCACCGTCTGCGCAGGGCGTGCGCTGCCAGCTTCGGCCTGCGGTCTCTGGTAAGGACACCCTTTTTATTGCCGTCCACGCGCATCGGACCCTGAATAGTAGCGAAATCCGCAAAATTCCAGAGCTGTTCTCCGATAAAGAAAGAGCGCCTGTCTATTTCCGCGCCAATCCGCAGGTAATAATCTGCCTGGTATTCTTCGCTGAACATCTCCCCGTTCGTGTTGTGAATGCCCGGATAGGTATCCGCGCCGTATTCCGTGAACATCACCGGCTTCCCCTGCTTTTCCCAGAAATCCAGCTCCGTATTCAGCGCGTCGCAGGCCGCGTCCAGATCTCCGCCCAGATTGTACCAGCCATAATAGCGGTTCAGGCAGACGACATCCATCGTTCTGGTCGTGAGGTCTTTCTCATAATTGTTCTGGCAGCAGACCAGAGTCACCGGACGGTTCTGCGGATCGCAGCTGTGTGCCAGCTCATACAGCGGGGTAAAATAATCCAGCGCGTCCTGCGGGAAGTTTTCCAGATCCGGCTCATTCGCCAGAGACCACATCACCACGCAGGGATGGTTTTTGTCCCGCGCAATCATATCACGGATAACGTCGCGGTGATGATCATGGATACGCATCGCCTGGTACGCATTCAGACCGCCGCCTGCGCCAATGCCGACCGCCGGAGTCTCATCAATCACGATGATGCCCTCCCGGTCGCAGAGGTCATACATCTCCTCTGCGTAAGGGTAATGGCTGGTTCGGAAGGAATTCGCATGCATCCAGCGAAACAGGGAGAGATCCTTTACATTCAGACAGGGATCCGTGCCGCGCCCGTGGAAAAAGCTGTCCTCATGCTTGCCAAAGCCTTTAAAATAGAACGGTTTCCCGTTGATCAGGAACTGTGTCGCCTTCACCTCCACCGTGCGGACGCCAAAGGTCTGCTCATAGACATCCTCGCCAAAGGTCACACGCGCGGTATAAAGATAGGCCGCGCCGGGGTTCCAGAGGTGAACGTCGGGAATGACGAAGGTGGCCGCATACGATGAAAGCTCATCCGGCCTGACCGCAGGTTCGCTTTCTGCCACGACCTGCCCGTCTTCATCCAGAATCTTAATCTGAACCTGCCTTTTTGCTGCTCTCCCATCTTCCGGCTTTGGACTCTCCGTGCCCGCGTTTTCGCCGCCGCAATCCTCCGGCTCCATGTTTTCCGTATTTCTCATATTTTCACACGTCGAGTCACAATTCCCCGCAGTCTTTCCTGACTCTCCCGAAGATATTGTCTCGACCCGGATTTTCACAATTCCGTCCGCTCCATCCACATTCGTCACAATACTGACATCCTGAATATAGTCCTTCGGCGTCGTGTAAAGCCAGACCGGGCGGATGATTCCGGCATAATTAAAGAAGTCAAAATTCGGCTTATTCTGCGGCTTGCAGCGGGATTTCGCCAGCTCGATAGAAGGAATGCCCGGATTATCCGAGCCAAAAAAAGCCACGTTATTCTCATTTCCGACCGGCAACGTCCCAAAATTCACCCGGTTGTCCACTGCTACGGAGAGGAGATTTTCTCCTTTTTTCAGAACACTTTCCGTCACATCAAATTCGAACGGAAGAAATCCCCCTTTGTGACTGCCCAGATACTGTCCGTTCAGGTAAACCTCCGCCTGATGGGTAACCGCGCCAAAGCGCAGGACAAGCCGTTCCCCCTGAAGATGGCGCGGCACTGTAAACATGCGCTGGTACACCACCCAGCCGTAGTGGCTGCGCAGATTCACATCATCCTTCTGGTCATTGTAGGAAGCCGGAACCGCCATTGTCATAGGCTGCGAAAGCGGCTTTTTCACCTGATTCTCCTCATAAGCTTCGGCTCCCGCCGTCCGAAAGCTCCAGATTCCATTCAAATCGATCCGCATACGGGATTCATTTAATTGTGGATACAGCATACTATTCTTCCTCCTTCTTCTGATTCATTTTCATATTTCTTTTTTCTGCAGAACATACATTTTCATACGAATTTTACAACAAATGCAAAGTGCTGCCCTGAACAGCGCCCGTCTCTCTACAGAATCGTGACACAACTCTCCGTTTTTTCTTTCACAATCCGCAGAGTGCTTCCTCTCCATGGCACCTTCAGTTCAAACTCCGGACAGTCCGCAATCTGGGGCGGGTCAAAGCGATAGCCCTCCGGCCTTCCGGGGTCCGGATGCAGTCCGGCAATTTCCTCAATAAACAGCGACAAAAATCCGCTGCTCCAGCCGTGGCACAGACTGGTGTTCCACTTCTGGTCTTTGCCCCAGACCTCAAAAGAAGCGCCCGCGCCCTCCCGCACCATATTTCTCCAGCCATACGCATCCGCTCGCATCATCCGCTCGAAGCAAACCTCTGGTCTGCCCATCCGGGCAAGACTTTTCAGGGCAAACCAGGCCGGCAGCACACCGCAGACACGCCCCGGCGTCTGAAGCAGCTGCACATACGCTTCCTCACTGCCCTTTGGCAAAAGGCCGAAAAACGCCGCGTACAGATTCGCGTGAAGAGAACAATGCCCGCTGCTTTCACTGTCCGCAAACAGCCGCTGTTCCCTGCGGTAAAACACACGCCGGAAGGAATCTGCGATCTGCACGCTCCGCCCCGTGACGGGAAGCTCCAGCAGCTTTTCGATCTCCTCCTGCATGAGATTCGTCCCATACCAAAGCGCATTGACGACATTGTGGCAGCCTTCGCCTACAATCGGGCGCGTCAGGGGGAAATCGTATCCATCCCGCAGATTTTCCGGCCAGTCTACGAGATTCCACAGGGCGCTCACATTCTCCAGCAGACCGTCCTTTCTCTGGTAAATCAGAAAGGATTCGGTCAATGACCGGACGGCCGGGTAACACCTGGCCAGGTAAGTCCGGTCTCCGGCAAACTCGTAGTCTGTCAGCGGAAGCAGTGGAAACAGCAATGAAAAATCTGCGATCTCCTGCATCACACTGCCTGGAGACACAGCCATCAGCGACGGCGAGACCGCCCCCGAAGAAATAAAATCCCAGATGCATTTACGCAAAAGCTCTGTGCTTCCGGTCAGCCATACCTGCGACCGGGCAGTGATCAGCGCATCCCCCAGATATTGTCCCTTCTCCCGCGTCGGACAGTCCAGGTACCCATCCTGTGAACAGCACCGAACCGCATTTTTGCAGATTTCAAAAATCTGTTCAATCTCCGAGCCGCTGACCGTCCCTGGCAATTCTGCAGCCGTCTGTACGCGCAAAGTGCTTTCCCCATTTTGCACGGACAGGCTTCCTGACAGGTCTCTGAGTTCCGGTGCATCCTGACTGCATTTTAATGTACACGCATCTTCCTCCATCGGATAATGGCGCACCCAGGCATACACCCGCCGCAGCTCCGCCGTTTTCGGGTACAACAGCTCCGCATAGCGAAATCCCTTATAATCATACGGATGCAGACGGCTGATGCCCTCTCCCAGCGTCCATATTTCCTGATACGCACAGCCGCAGCGCATATCCCAGCGCACACGCGGAATTCCCCCAAACGCTGTCTGGGCTTCCGCATCCTCGCTGTTTTTTTCACATTTCTCGCCAGACAAGGACTCTTTTTCCTGTATTTTGCCGCAAAAACACGTCTGGGCTGATGTCTCTTCCAGTTCTTCTCCGCACCGAACCACGATCTGAGTTCCGACCGAACCAACTGCTTCCGCTACGACCGCCCCAGTGATTTCCCTTCCAAAATCCAGTACCAGTCTATGACAGCCGGCATCCCGCTCATCCTCCGTCAGCAGGCAGCTCAAAACAGATTCCTGTTCAGTAAAAACTTCCCGCCTGGCCGTTTCTTCCCATCTTTGCACCGGATAAACAGTTCTCTCCTCCAGCATCCGGATTGGGCGGGGCAGCATATGATAATCCGCCCACAAAGCCGGGACTAAATATCCCCAGCTGCTCTCCTCACATTTCCCGCATTTTTCTTTGCTCTCCTCCGCCTTGCATCTTTCACCCGGAAAACCATCGTTTTCCTCATCAAAGTCCGTGCAGAAGTCCGGCATCTCCCAGCCCTCCGGCCAAAGATGGCTGTCAAAATTTTCCAGGAATTGCGTATCATACCCTACGGTTTCTCCGCTGTAAGCTGTGCAGATCCGATACCGCCAAGTCTCATCGCAGTGTGCCACTTCTTTCTCCGGCTCTTCATCCGGCAAATTTTCTTTCTGACACACAGAAAGCCACAGTCCAAAGCGTCCGTCGCCGCTCGTCCAGGAACGGCTGATTCTCCCATGATAGTATAAATGCAGAGCAACCGTGACCGTCCGTTTTTCCTCTGTATAAGCTGTCTCCTTAGAAAAGCATTCCGACTTCTCCTTAGCCGGGCAGCCGTTCAGCGGATATCTGTCATAAAAACAGCAATCCGCAAAAGAAGCCGCCGGTCCCTGCCCCCGGTAAACCCCGTCAATCCAGATCTGATAATGGTCATCTGCGGCCACCAGAAGCTCACAGTCCTGCATGGGCAGCTCCATCGTCCCCCGCACCAGCACATGAAAATTTTCCGGCGCATCTTTCTCTGGAACCGCATGCGCCTCCTGCTCTCTGCCGTAAATATTTCTTTGTTTCACCGAATTCCATTCCGGGATTGTCATCCAGCCTGATTCTTTCATATGCATCCATCTCCTTACTGTCCAGCCGGCGGCTTCTCGTCTGCGCATTTTCGCTGCCGCTATCATAAAATAGAAACCGCTCCCTCGTCAATGCATTTTTCTTTGGTCAATTCATTTTACATCCGATTATTTTTTGGTATTTTTCTGGAATCACCTGCTTTTTTACTTTTCATTTCCTGATGGATATAGTAGAATAAATGCATCAGGAAAATCTAATCATCCATTTTTTTCAGGAGGAAAATGCTATGGAAAAGCAATCTATTTCCCGCAGAGATTTCATCAAAACGATGGCAGCGACCGCGGCAGGTGCGGCAGCGATTCGTGTATTGCCAGGCGTAGAGGGAGCCGCAGGTGCAAAGGTACTGGCCGCTGAAGCACTCTCCTACACTCCGGGAACCTATTCCGCGGTAGCCAAGGGCATCGGCAGTGTCGTGACAGTCACCATGACCTTTGATGAATCAAGCATTACCGATGTGCAGATCGACGTTTCCGGAGAGACGGCCGGCATCGGCGCTGACATCGGTGATGAGATGGTGCAGGCAATTCTAAGCTCCCAGAGCTGCGACGTAGACGCCGTATCCGGCGCTACCGTGACCAGTGAAGCGGTAAAGCAGGCCGCGGCGAACTGTATTTCTCAGGCGTCCGGCATTTCCGTAACTGTCAGCAGTGAGGAAGAGGAAGCAGCCGAATGGCTGGGCGAAGCTCCGGAAATCGCGGAATCCGATATCACAGAAGAATTAGAGACAGAAGTGCTCGTAGTCGGCTGCGGTTCCGGCGGATGGATTGCCGCTATGACCGCCGCGGAAGAGGGCGCGAAGGTGCTCGTTGTTGAAAAACGCGAATCACCAACTGGGCCGCGCGAAGACATTGGCGCGATCAATTCTTCCCTTCAGCTGGCTTCCTTTGAGGAATACCCGGAATTCGAAATTGATAAAATTGAGGCAATGCAGGATATCGTCCGCTATGGCGGAGGCTATGTGGATTCCAACCTGATCCGCTGCTGGGAGGACAACAGCGGCGAGCTGGTGGACTGGCTGACCGAGCTGCTGGAGAGCACCGGGAACTGGTATATGAGTCTGGAAGGCGGCGTCGGCAACACGGATGATCCCGGACGTGACAAAGCCTACGCAACCGGCCACAGCCCGCACACCACCGACGACGCCCCGGAGGGCACCACACTGAACACAACCTTCCAGGCACACTGCGATGAACTCGGTGTAGAATGGAAGCTCTCTACCGCACTGATCAAACTGGAGCAGGATTCAACCGGAAAAGTGACCGGCATCATTGCTCAGGATCAGAATGACGAGCATTATATCCGTATCACCGCGACAAAGGGCGTCATCATGTGCACGGGCGGCTACGCAACCAACACGCAGATGATGAAAGCGCTTCAGCCGCAGACACTGGATATGAAGATCAATTATACACTCGGCTCCACCTGCGACGGCTCCGGCATCAAAGCCATGCTCTGGGCGGGCGCCGCGCTCGACCCGACCCATGCGTCCATGATGTTCAACCGCTGCTGCTGTCTGCCGACTGAGACAGCCGGGTACGAGACCACCGGCCGCTGGTTCTGGTTTGGCGAGCAGCCTTTCCTGAAGGTAAACTTAAACGGCGAGCGTTTTTGCAATGAATCCGGCCCGTATGAATTCATGCTTCACTCCATGTGTATGCAGCCCAACCATACTTACTGCGATATTTTCGACGCGAATAACGAACAGTATGCGGAACAGTTTGACGAGGTCGGCTGCTGCCGTCTGTTTGCATTCCCGAACGGCGCTCTCTCCAATATGACCTATGATTATGTATGGAGTTCTGTCGAAACCCTGATCGACGACGGCTATGTACAGAAAGCCGACACCCTTGAAGAACTTGCAGAAAAGCTGAATATCCCGGCAGATACCTTCGTCGCCACTGTTGAACGTTATAACGAACTGTGCGCTGCAGGCGTAGATGAGGACTACGGCAAAGAAGCACACCGCCTGACCCCAGTCGACACCGCGCCATTCTACGGCGTCCGCACCGGTGCATGGCACCTGACCACCCTGAACGGCTGCCGCATCAACACCAATATGCAGGTCATCCGTGAAGACGGTACTGCCATCGAAGGCCTGTATGCGACCGGCGACTGCTCCGGCGGCTTCTTCTCCCAGACCTACCCGAACCTCTTCACCGGTCTGGCCTGCGGCCGCACCATGACCTTTGGACGCCGCGCAGCGAAGATCGTAGCGGCGCTGTAATGTAATTGTTGTCACGCGTACTTCGCGGAAACAAATGCAAAATACAAGCCTGAATCATTACAAACAAACTACTTTCTACAGAAATGAGCAGGAGACGCATAGCATTCTCCTGCTCGTTTCCTTTATAAATCTCAACCGGTCATTCGCCGCATCAGCTCATTTCCATGCTCTTTGAGCCACCTGTCCCATTTATAATAATCTGGAAAGACACGCAACACCTCCGCATAGAAAGCCTTCGAATGATTCATTTCCTTCCGATGGCAAAGCTCATGCACCACCACGCTGTCAATCACCTCCGGCGGAGTCAGCATCAGCAGGCAATTAAAATTCAGATTCCCTTTTGCAGAACAGCTTCCCCAGCGTGATCTCTGATTCCGAATCGTAATCCGCCCGTAAGTCACGCCTACCTGCGGAGCGTAATACCTCACCCTCTCCGGTATCACCTTCAAAGCCTGATCCGCCAGTGCGCGAAGCTCCTCCATAGTAAACCGCTCCACTTCCGGCTGATTCTTCAACGCCTCGGAAAGCTTATTCTGCTGCTTCAATATCCAGTCCGTATGCTGCTGCACGAACTGTGCGATCGCCGCGTCCGACATCCGATACGGTGCGCGGACAATCACGCCCTCCTCCCTTACCTGGAGAGAAATCGTTTTTCGATTGCTGCGGATTGTCTTATAATTCATCGTTTTCATCCCAATTCTCAAAGCATCCGTTTAAAATAGTTATTTTTCAGGCATCTCCCATATTTTACTCCATCTCTTCGTTATTGGCTATTCATTTTTGGGATTATTTTCACTCAGTTAAGTACATACGTCACATCATCCTCGTCATACAGATCCGTAATGCTGGCATCCAGGTCATTGCAGTAAATCACCTGCTCCTTACAATAGACCGAATAGATCCCATCCTCTCCCAGTTCCTCCAGTGCGTCTGCATCAAATTCATCTGCGATATAGATGGGAATCATACGCAGCAGAATTTCCGCGCAGCCCAGATCCTCCGAATAAGAAACCAGGCTGTCAATCGAGGATTTGCAGTATCCGTCTGCCGTATCGATATAAGCGGTGCGGAATTCTCCATCCTCCAGTTCATAATAATGCTGGACGTCAAAGCTGCTGTTCATCATGTAATCGCGCAGGAAAATAATGCTGCGCGCGCCCTCATACTGCATGGAAGCCGCCTGATAAACCGTCTGCCCCACATGGTTGTAAATGTTGAAGGTCCATTCGGTGCCGCTGGTGTCGAGATTCCGCACAAAACCGTCATAACTGGAAATCGCGCCGAGCGTATAGCCATTTGCAATCAGCGTATCAGCAAGGTAGTCAATGATGAATGCGTTTTTCATCCAGAAGAAGTCAATATAGCTGAGGAACCCTGTTTCCTCCGCATAGGCCATGTATTCATCCGAAACGTAAAGCATTATGGTGTGATCGCCGAGCAGGCGCAGCTCAATCTGTTCGTCAGAAGAAGCGTAGGATAAAATCTCCGCGAAATACTCCGCCACCTCCTCATTCTGATACGGGTCATACTCCGCAGTCTCCCAGTCATCATTGCAGTAAAACAGGTTGTTGTATTCAGTATAAATTGGCCCCAGGTAAAGCTGTCTGCCGCCGGATTCCTCCATCAGGGCAAACGCATCATAGAGAATATCGTCCACTGCGATCTCCTCATTTGGGTGCGCGTTGATATAGCAAATATTATTGACGCCGTCGAAGCTCTCCTCGTTGTGAAAATTCTGATAAGCCGTCTCCAGCGCAGATGTGTAGAGCGAAATCAATGCCTTTTTCTCCGCAGACACGGAAAGGCCGCTCGCGCCCAGGTAATATTCAAAAATGAATTCGCTGCCGTTGTTCCCGGTCGACGAAGAATCCGCCTCAATCTCCTGCCAGCCGTCATCCGAGCTGAGGATGCCAACCACGCCATTGGCCAGCGCACTGATTCCGATGATGGCAAACAGAATCACAAAAGCCAGACGCAGCTTCCAGTGTTTTATCTTAATATCTACATTTTTCCCAGAATCCGAGTTCGTCGTTTTCCGTCCCCTCGTGGTGCGTTTCATAGGAATCATCTGCTCCATTCTTCATTCATGATATGTCATAAGGGGAACTGGCTTGCCAGTGGATTCCTTATGACGTAGGCCTCGCCATTACCGCAGGCAATTCTGCACGGCGCGGCTCACCTGTAAAAGTGTAGCCGCAGGTAAACCGCCCAATCTCCTTTGACGGTTTCCTGCGGCTATCTTGTATTATCAGATAATACTACGGATTGCTCCGTGCTTCGCATCTTCGCTCCGGTCGGCGAATATCCCGCACAAAGTGCGGGATGCCACCCGGCGAGGGCTTAACGGACATCCACTGGATGTCCAGCGCCCTTGTATTATCATATGATCGCCAGCCCCAGGAAGATCAGGAAGATGACGATAATTACCGCCAGCGTTATCAGACCGGCAATTGCGCCTTTTTTGCAAGCGTGATAGTTTCGATAATACTGCTTGCTCTTAAATATCTGCCCCGCGATCAGTCCGATGATCGGCAGGAAAAACGACAGGAACATATAGATCCCGCTGCCGGTATCGTGTACCGGTGCCTTCAGGAACTGGTCGTCCGCCGCAGTCAGCGTGCCGTCTTTCTCCTCCTTCGGGCGTTCTTCGCCTTCTTTCAAAATACGGATCGGCTGCAGGATCTCTCCCTTCTCACGGATCTTGCGGTATTCCTCAATCTCTTTTTTGTTTCCGTAGACATAATGGTCATGACCGATGTTGACCAGCTCCGGTTGATCTGTGCTGTAGTCATGGATCGAGGGGTCGTAGGTGTAGAGTACCTTATTTTTCTCCAGCTGCGGATCCGGGATCGGAATCGCCGAGATCAGCGAGTGGGTGTAGGGGTGCAGTGGGAAGTCGAACAGTTCTTCCGCTGCCGCGACCTCTACAATATTGCCTTTGTAAATAACGCCGATGCGATCCGAGATGAACCGCACGACAGAAAGGTCATGCGCGATAAAGAGGTAGGTAACGTCCTTCTCCTCCTGGAATTTCTTCATCAGGTTCAGCACCTGCGCGCGGATGGAGACGTCGAGCGCGGAGATCGGCTCGTCCGCTACCACCAGCTCCGGCTCCATGACCATGGCTCTTGCCAGACCGATTCTCTGGCGCTGTCCGCCGGAAAATTCGTGCGGATAGCGGGTCAGATGCTCCTTCAAAAGACCTACTTCTTCGATCATGTTTTCCACCTTTTGAACACGATCCGCCTCATTTTCATACAGGTGGAAATTGTACAGACCTTCGGATACAATATAGTCGACCGTCGCACGCTCATTCAGCGACGCAGCGGGATCCTGGAATACCATCTGGATATTCCGGATAACCTCCCGGTCGAGAGAATGTGGAATCTTCCCGGAAATGCGGACGCCCTTATACTGAATCTCACCGGCCGCACACGGGTTGACGCGGATCACCGCACGCCCGATCGTCGTCTTGCCGGAACCAGACTCACCCACCAGGGAGAACGTCTCGCCCTTATAAATATCAAAAGAAGCATTTTTCACGGCGCGGACCGCGTTCTCGCCCTTTCCAAACGTAATATCCACATTTTTAACGGATAATAAAATTTCTCTGCCCTGCTCATCAATCGGACCGTGCTCCGGCAGATGGGACGCACTGGATCCTAATTCCTGATTCTGTTTCGCCACAGCTTACTCCCTTTCCCTCACATTTATTCACAAGTAAAAGCCGATTGCTCCGTGCTTCGCACTTCCGCAATTGACGACGCTTTTACGCTAAGTGATACGCATCAAGCAACTTCTGGTGGAGATCCCGGATCGCTTCCGGGCCTTCCACTTCCGGAGCGTCCTCATCCAGCAGCCACGTCTTCGCGAAATGCGTCTCGGTGACCGGGAACATTGGCGGCTCCTCCAGAGTGTCGATCTTCATGCAATACGGGTTTCTGGGAGCAAACGCGTCGCCTACGATCTGGTTATAAAGCGAAGGCGGCGTACCTGTGATGGAGTACAGCTTCGTGTTCCGCTGCGCCAGCTGCGGCAGCGAGGAAAGAAGCGCCCAGGTGTACGGGTGGCGCGGGTCGTAGAAGACCTCCTCCACCTTGCCAAGCTCAACAATCTGTCCGGCATACAGCACAGCCACGCGATCCGCAATATTCGCCACAACGCCGAGGTCATGTGTAATAAAGACAATCGTGAAGCCCAGCTCCTTCTGCAAATCTTTTAACAGCTGTAAAATCTGCGCCTGAATCGTCACATCGAGAGCCGTGGTCGGTTCGTCGCAGATCAGAATCTTCGGCTGGCAGGAAAGCGCAATCGCGATAACAATTCTCTGACGCATACCGCCGGAATACTGGAATGGGTAATCGTCAAAGCGCGCCTCTGCGTTCGGGATGCCGACCTTGTGCATCAGCACCAGCGCACGTTTTCTGGCCTCGCCCTCCGAACAGCCCTGATGTTTAATAATAATAGAAGTAATCTGCTTTCCAATCGTAAGAATCGGGTTCAAAGAAGTCATCGGATCCTGGAACACCGTCGCAATTTTCTTGCCGCGGATACGGCTCCAGTCCTGCGCGTATTTCACATTCGCCAGGTTCAGCACACAGGTGCCGTGAATCGTATCCGCCGTCTCATCGAGATAACGCACACGGAAAGCAACCGTATCAAAGACCTTGTTGCGCTCATTCTCATCATCCAGATCCACGCCGAGCTGCATCGCCTTTTTCAGCGCCTCAACCAGATCCTTCGCCAGCTTTCTGCGCTGCCTTGCGTCATAGCGGCCGATAGACAGATAAATTTCCTTTGCGAGAATTTCATTGCGCTTCTTCGTCTTCTCCGAGATGGAGCCCTGGATCAGCTTGTCATACTCTGCCTGCAGGGCTGACTTCTTCTGCTCATATTCCTTCTGAAACGCAGTGTCCTGTGAAGCTTTCTTCTTCTGCTCCTTTGAAAGCGCCTCATCTTTTTTCTGTACTTCCTTGATCTGCCTGTCCAGCGCGGAAATCTGCGCGGACATTTCATGAATCTTATCTTTTTCCTTGTGCGGATCCAGCGTCTGCTTCAGGTTATACAGGTCCGTCCGCTTCGCGTTCAGGTCAGCCAGCTCTTTTTTCTCCCTGGCCTGATCCTCCTCGCTGACGGATTCCCTGCGGTGCTTTTCTGACTCCAGCTCCTGCAGTTTCCGGTATACCAACGCGCCCAGCTCCAGCTTCGCGTGCTGGTCGAGCTGCTGTCTTGCCTTTTCAATCAGCCGCTTCGCCCGGTCATTCAGCGGCGCTGTTGTGTCCGCCAGGTCTTCATCATTAAAAATAATCGTACCCTGGTCAATAAACCCGTTCGCGTCGTTCATGCCGGAAAAGGTCTTCGTAAAAACCGATTTTCCGGAACCGGACTCGCCTACGATGGCAATTGACTCACCCTCATAAATATCCAGAGAGATACCGCGGATTGCGGTCAGGACACGACCGCGCACACGGAATTTCACCCACAGATCCTTTACCGATAATAATACCTTTTGTTCTTCCATAACCGGCCTCCCTTACATATGCGTTCTCGGGTCAGTCGCGTCGCCCAGGTTCTGTCCCACAACATACAGAACGACGGTAATAATCGCCACGACTGCTACCGGAGACCAGAACTCGAACTCCCATCCCGGCGTCACCATCGCGCTCTCCGCCGCGTAAATCAGGCGGCCCAGCGACATCTCCGAAAGGCCCATGCCGATGTAGGCGAGGAACACTTCGTAGGAAATATAGGACGGAATCTCTGTCGCTGTCATCGTCACAATGATGGATGTCATAAACGGCAGAATGTTTTTCATCGCGATGCGAACCGAGCTCGACCCCAGACATTTCGAGGCCAGGTTATACTCGCGGTCACGGATAATGATAACCTGCGTTCGGATAAAGTAAGCGACAAACAGCCACTCCGTAATCGTCAAGGACAAAACCAAAGTCCAGAAGTTCGCCGACAAAAGCATGACGAGCACAGACACCAGCAGGATCATAGGTACGTTTCCGATAATATTGTAAATCGGAATCATAATGGCGTCCATTTTCCTGGAAAATCCCCAGAGCGCGCCGACAATCGTACCGATCGTCAGGTTGATCGCCGCACAGACGAAAGCCAGCGACACGGAAATGCGCGCGCCGTACCAGACTGCGTCAAAGGTAGACTGTCCGGAACTGCCCGAACCCAGGATCCAGTGAATGTTATATCCCAGCTGTTTCATTGCCTGCAGCGGACCTAAGTGCTTTGTCGTAGAGTCCAGCAGGTTGCCGAACCGGTCATAGTCCACCAGCGCCGGATACACATACGTGAACAGCAGGATCACGGCCAGAAGGCCAAGGATAACAAAATTAATCTTTTTTCGGAAAAACACGCGAAATACGGAGTTCCAGTAGGAATATCGCGGAGCGGTGATCTTCTCAGACTCAAGATCATTGTGCTCAACAGGGGCGAACAGTTCCTCTTTGGTCATACCGTATTTTTCATAATCTACTCTGCTCATAAGCCCCTACCTGTCTTTCGATGTAAATGAGATTCTCGGATCCACAACAGACATCAGCACGTCGCCGAGAATGATAGAAACTACCGACAGCAGCGCGTAAAACAGGGTCACGCCCACAATCACGCCATTGTCGTATTTGTTAATCGCATCCGTCAGCAAACCGCCGGCGCCGGGAACGACGTAAACACGTTCCGTAATGATCGCGCCGACCAGCGCGCCCAGGACACTGCCCGGAATACCCTGTACAATCGGGATCACTGCGTTTTTGAAAATATGCCGACTGAAAATCTCCGTCTCCGTCAGGCCGCCGGCGCGCGCGAATTTCACGTAATCCGCGTTCATCTGGTCGATCATATAACGGCGCAGCCATTTCATCAGGCTCGCGATCGACGGCAGCGCAAGTGAAATCACCGGCAGCACAAACATCGTCCACTTCAGCTTCTCCACATCAAAGGTCGTAGGCAGTCCAATCTTCCCGCCAATGGCCTTGAAAAGGAAAATATACGCCAGGGACGGCACCGCAATGATAAAGATCACGTAAACCGTACCGATCTGATCCACAATCGTATCCTTTTTGAGCGCCATCAGAATGCCAAGCGGTACGCCGAGCAGATAGGACAGCGCCACTGCCAGAATACCGATCATGAAAGAATACCCAATCTTAGAAGCACCCTTCTTTACCGTCTGCACACTCGTGTAATCATCCGTATAGCGGGTCGCGTAAACCTGGCTCGTTCCCAGCGAACCTGCCAGATAGGTCGCGGAGTGCAGATCATCGGCGCTTTCCTCTGTCAGCCCGGTTGGGTAGGTGATCGTACTTGAAACATACGAGCCCTGACTCCGTGTCATTGTCGTAAACACATCCACACCGGAGTTTACCGTATAAGACGTACCCAGGTTAATCGATACCAGGTTCTGGTGAATAAACGGAAAACTCGACGTCATATAAAGCAGATATTTATGCGTCGTACCATTTCCCATAATCGCCGGTGATAACTTATCTCCGCCGTAAACCGGATCATAAAGGGTGAACGTCAGTCCCCTCTCTCCGATGTCTTCCTCTACATTGTGGATATTGTCAACGGTGATCATTCCGCTGAAATATTTGATCAATCTGGTAATCAGCGGAACATCCTTGTAGGCATAGAGCTGCTGCTGTCCGCCGGTCGCGACCTTCTTCGCGTTCATCATAACCGCATCCAGCCGCGTCACCGTATATCCTCTCGATTCATAATACTCCGTAAACTTCTGCACATATTCAGATACCAGCTCCGAATCCGCATCCGCGGTCCGGCCAAAGCTCACCGCTGAGCTCCGGGTATCCTCATCGATCTCTCCCTCATCGACGAGCATGGACAGATAGTCGGAATAGGTCACATAATCCAGGTAGCCGTACTCTTCCCACTTGGAATACTTGTAAACAGTCTTCTGGTTGTTGCTCTGGTGCGTATATGTCGTATCCGCCGCAAAGACCAGATCACGGTTCAGGAGAGAATAAACCATGATCATGACACAGGCGACCACGACAACGACTGACAACAGGCCTGTGATAATTCGTTTGATTAAATATTTTCCCACTGTGCCTCTCCTATCCTTTTGGTTCCTCCGGACTTTGCCCTCCCTGGGGGAGCTTCCGGGCAAAAGCTCTGGTACCGGCTGTAACCGCAAACCAGCCTCGCAGCTACGCCTTACTCATGAAACGGCCGCAGGAAAACGGGGGAGACCCCCGGCCCCCTGCGGCCCATTCTGTTCTATAACCTCAAAACAGCCTTTCGCAGATAAACCTGCGCCTGCATTTCATTGCTCTGCTGTTCTGAACAATTTTAGAAGATACCAAAGCCCTTGGTCATGTAGCCCGCATAATCCGGAAGGAGTGTATCAAGATAGGTAGACGGATCGCCATAGTCCGGACCCCAGCCTGTCGTATCGTTGATATCGCTGTTCTGCTCATAACCGTAGGTGTTGTAATAGTTCGCGTAATACCAGCCTGAGTAATCGCTGCCGTCAACCATGTTGATAATGATCTGTCCGTCAAGGGCGCCCTCAATCGACTGCTTGAACGCATTCGCACGGTTCGTGTACGCTTCTACCTGGCTCGGATATACCAGATCAAGGTAGATCGGGTTCTCAGCGCTGATGTCCACGCCTTCTGCCGCCAGCTCTTCCACAGCCGTCGCCATCTCAGCCACCGCGTTGTCTACATTGTAGATACCGTCATAGCCGTCGCCGCTGCCGTTGCCGTCGTCTGCGGTCGCATCATAAACATTCATCGGAATTCCATCCGCGTCAAGCTGCGCCTGCATGATCACACCATAATAGGTGCCTGCCGCAAAAGTCGTCGCCTCGCCGTTGATATCAATGGTCACATCTTCTTCGAGAGAAACAAAGTTCCACGGCGTGTAGGAGTTACGCATATTCGTGTACTTCAGCTCATCGCCGCGTACCTGCGCCATCATGGAAGCACGGTCGGTCGCATAGGAAAGCGCACGGCGGAAGTGTACGTTCTTCATCGCCACATTAGAGCGCTCTAGCTCTTCCTCGGTCTTCGGTGAAGGAGCGGTCGTGCCGTCGTTAAAGTTCACGAGAGCAACACGGTTCAGGTTGTACATATTGAAGAAGGTCGTCGCATCCGTACCGGAAACGGAAGCGTAATCATCAAAATAACCATCTGACTTCGCCAGCTCCAGAATCGAGGAGGTCAGGCCAACCGCATCAACCGTGCCGTTGAGGAAGTCATTGTAAAGCTTCGTCGGGTCACTGCCGTCATCATATTTCCAGGTCAGGGTCTGAATGTTCACCGCATCTGCGTTCCAGTAGGTCGGGTTCGCGGAGAAGACGATGGAGTTCTGCTCGGTATGTCCGGTCACAAGATACGGGCCGCAGTAAGCGATAGTGTCCGCACTCTTGCCGTAATTGTAATCCGCTGCGGAGGAATCATACTCCATACCGAACTTGCCGCCCTGAGACTCATAGTACGTACGGCTCATCGGCGCAAATACATTGTAGCCAAGCATCGTCAGGAAATAAGAGCACGGAGCTTCCAGTGTATAGACAAGTGTATAATCATCCACTGCTTCTACACCGACCTCAGCAAAATCAGTCACTTCGCCGGAGATATACTCGGAAGCGTTCACGATAATGCCCTCGATCAGGTATTCAAGCCCCCCCTGTGCGTCCATCATGTGCTGCATACCAGCTACAAAGTCATCCGCAACCACGCCTGCAACCTCTCTGCCCTGGGAATCCACCCATGACACACCCTCACGAATGTGGAAGGTATAGGTCAGGCCATCCTCAGAAACCTCATAGCTCTCTGCCAGTGCCGGCTGGAGCTCATTCTCTACATCATAGAGCATCAGGCCGTCATAGGTATTGACAATCGCCTCAGAATCCGCAGAAAGGGAAGTCGCCAGAGCATCCCAGGTCACCGGGTCTGTGTTATATGCGAGATTATATTCATCCTTTACTTCATATCCGTGCTCCTCCAGATATGCACGCGCCTCACTCTCATAAGTGCCAGTGCCTCTGGTCTCATTCCACAGAGTCTTCAGTGCATTGTAATCCTCAAGCGAGATCATCTCCGTGGTAACCAGCACAGTAAAATACCGATCTGAATCATTGCCCCAGAGGGTCGTCGTAGCGGAATACGGAACGACTCTGGTCAGACGGTAAGAACCGCCGTTTGAGTTCGTCGGCAGGAACACAGCTGCCTCCATAATCTTCGCCTCTGCAACTGCCATCAGCGCATAGCGCTCAGATACCGTCTCCACATCCTTTGATACCATATACGCGTCATAGAATTCGCCGAGCACCTCATTATAAATCTCGGTAGAAGTCGTATAATACTCATCAAAGTCAATGTCTTCCGACGCCTGTACTACGCTCTGTGAAAAGCCGCCCGCAAACGTCATGGAAAGTGCCAGGGAAGCCGCCGTCGCCGCGGAACCCTTCAGGAAATCCCGTCTGGAAATTTTTCCAATCATGATGATTTTTACCTCCTATTATTAATGCGGGAAAGAATTTTGGCGATTTACCGTATTAAAGCAGTGCCATTATGCAGTAAAAAAGTCCGTAATAGCAAAAAAGCACGTTGTACGTCCCTGTACAATGCTCTTTCCGAAATCAACCCCTGTTTTCTTCTTTCGCATAGGTTCATTATACATAATATCCGAATTTTGTCAACGCCCGGTTGATGGAATAGTGGAAATTGGCAGATAGAAGTCTCAGTTTTCCATCCACTCTTTCAGGTTTCCCCGTTCTTCCTTCTGAAGCATATCCCAGACATATTCTGGAGACTCGGCGTACAAACCGGAACCCTTGTCCTGAAGCAAATCATATGTCATAGTCTTTAAAAGTAACCGGAGGGCTTTCTCCTGTGTACATTTCTTTTCTTCACTTACTCGCAGCACAAGGTAAACAGAAATTGCCTGTATTGATTTATTGATGTTCGTCACAGATGCTGTCATCCTACAATCTCCCTTCTGACATTCTTAAAACGAAGTAAATGAATTGCAGCCTGCGTTCCAAAAAAATACTGTTTCGGTAAATTCTCCGGTTTTAATTCACTGATCAATGCTTCAAGGGTTTCATCCGCATAGTCCGTATCTTCCAGTTCTTCTTTGTAGGAATTGATAATCGTTACAGTATTCTCATCCGCTGTCGGTCCAATCACGATGTCATAATTATGGACACTGATTTCCGAATCCCTGTTTTTCAATATAAACCTCATCCATTCTTTATCAGCCATCTGGAATACCTTTATTTTCAGATTCCCAGGTACACTGATGCATCTGTCATCAAACTCCAGATTATAACGATAAGCCGTAAATGTTTTTGCTTTGTACCCGGAAATTCTTTTTCGAAGTCGTTCTTCTCGAGCCTGTAATGCCTTTTTATTCCCGCGAAGCAACGAGCCAAGTAGCCGTGCTTGCACGGATATTTGGCGACTGCCGCGAGGGTCAAATACCCCGATGCTTGCATCGCTACAAATTTGATGCCCCGTATGCTTGCATCGGGGTATTTGACTTCTAAGTGCTATGCTGTCTGCATGTTTTTTTACAGCCGTTGCATAAAAACCTTTTCCAAAGTCCTTATAACCCTTCCCTTTGCGAAAATCAATTTCCATGATATCTTCCGTACTTCCATGATATAAATCGCGCATTATGCTATCCCCTCCATCGCTGTCATATACTCTTGTAAATCTGCCAGAATACCCTTTATTCCCATGGAATTGAACATATCATAGTTTTCTGCTATATAGTTAAGGAGATCATACTTCTCCAGTAAATCACTGATTCGACTATAATCCATATTCCACGCATTCTTTATACAATTCACGATGGTAATTTGCATATTTAATTT
>JAJPXX010000206.1 GCA_021205225.1 Lachnospiraceae bacterium | reverse complement strand
AGCTTGAGTTTGTGTAAAATTCACTCTTGACAAAGGTCACTTCATAACAGCAGGTAAACCTGCACAGCCTGTCTTTTCATTTCGATGCTGTTCTGAACTGTTACAAAATAATTGATGAATTAAGAAATATACAAATCACTCAAACATGGAAGAAACCTGTGTGAACAGAAATGTTCTAATTGTAAAATTTACTGCTATATGGTATGATTACATGCAGTTGTTTATGAAAATTGACAGAAAATCATCTTTGAGTGAGGTGCAGTCGGAATGGTCAGCTACAATAAACTTTGGAAGTTACTCATTGATAAACGGATGAAAAAGAAAGACCTGGCAGAAGCTGCAGGTATCAGTGCGAACACAATCGCCAAAATGGGGCGGGATGATCTGGTATCGCTGGAAGTATTGGTTCGTATTTGCCGTGCTTTGAAGTGCGATATAGGAGATATTGTTGAAGTAATCCATCTGCCAGATAATGATAGAGGAAGCACCGAACATGAAAAGGTATAAGGAAGAGTGACGAGATGAAACGAAAAGAATACAGTGCCGGTGCTGTCAAGCTATCCTTTTGGTTTATGGAATTTCGGAAGGTTGTGGAACTTCTTGATATGGGTAATTCCTATGAGGATATCAAACGGCTGAGCCAGGAGGAAAATCTGTTTGCAGCGCCTACTCCGGCAAGGGCAAAGCAGATCTGCAATACGGTGGTCACCCGGGTGCAGAGTCTGAATGCAAGCTTTTACTCTGTGTTCTCAGACAGTGATCTGGCAACACAGAAGTTGTTCAATCTGGCCGCTATTATGGCCAGTGATACTTTGTTTTTTGATTTTGTGTATGAGGTTGTTCGAGAAAAGCTGATCATTGGCAGCAATGAGTTTGCTGACAGTGATATCAGGATTTTCTTCAAGGATAAACAGCAGCAGGATGAAAAAGTGGCCGGATGGACGGATGCCACGTTGAAGCGGTTGGGACGATGCTATAAAACCATGCTCTATGAGGCTGGCATGACAGATAAAGCGAAAGATACCAGAAAAATATTCCGCCCGATTTTAGATCCGGCATTTGAGCATTGGCTGAATGACCATGATATGGGGATTCTCGTAAAAGCATTGACGGGGGTGAGATAATGGCAGATCTGTCAGCGCGGCTGGATGAAATGGAACAGGCGATACGTAAGCCTTCCTTTCGAAGCAGCAGCGGCCGTGCAAATGAAGTGAATTATTGGGTTTTTGACTACCCACCAGAGCAGGAACTGGAGGTTCGGGAGCGTATTTCTTATCTGAAAAATAAAAATCAGAAAGGGACAGATGGGTTTGAACTGATTGTTTTTGATCTTTATGACATTATCATAGACTTCTTGATTGATAAGAATTTCATGGATAAGTGTTATACGTTTGAACAGAAGCGTGGATTTGAACGGATCACGAAAGCGATTAACAATTCCATGAAGATCAATGACGATGACAGCTTGATCGTACAGTATATCAAGGATCACACGCCGGATAATGCAGTCGTATTTCTGACAGGAATTGGGAAATGCTATCCGATCCTGCGTTCACATAAGGTGCTGAACAATCTGCATCAGGCATTTGTCAAAGCACCTGTGGTGCTGTTCTTCCCGGGAACATATAACGAACAGGAACTGATCCTGTTCAATGAGATAAAGGACGATAATTACTACCGGGCTTTTAAGCTCGTACGATAAGGGAGAGGTATTGAGATGCTGATTAAAGAGATGTTTAAAAAGGAGATTGACCGTGATATTCAGGGCGTAATTATCGTAGGACAGGGCGAGGAAACCAATGCCTCTCAGGAACTGGAGGAGTACGTTGTTACAAAAGAATTACAGCGCCATTTCGCTGATCTGTATTCTGCTTATAAAAAAGGGATTGTCGGAACGACGCCGAAGATGGGCGTGTGGATTTCCGGCTTTTTTGGAAGTGGTAAATCACACTTCCTGAAAATTCTGTCTTACCTGTTGGGAAACAAGGTTGTTGCCGGCAAGCATGCACTGGATTATTTTATAGACGATAATAAGATCGTAGACCGTATGGTGCTGGCGGACATGAAGCTGGCTGCGGATACTCCTACGGATGTCATTCTGTTCAATATCGACTCTAAAAGCGAATCCACCAGCAAACAGGATAAGGATGCCATTGTGAACGTGTTCCTGAAGGTGTTCAACGAGATGCAGGGCTTTTGTGGTTCTATGCCGCATCTTGCAGACTTGGAACGTCATCTCTCTGACGAGGGACGGATGGATGAGTTTAAGACAGCATTCGAGGAAGAATATGGTTCCGCATGGGAGGACTCCCGGCAGGATTTCGATTTCATTCAGGATACGGTAGTAGATGTTTTGTCTGATATGGGCTTTATGAGTGAATCAGCTGCCCGTAACTGGTGCGAGAAAGCGGTGGAGCCTTATCAGATCAGTATAGAAGGCTTCGCAAAGCGGGTCAAAGCATATATTGATAAAATGGGAAATAATCATCATGTCGTATTCTTGGTGGATGAGGTTGGCCAGTATATCGGCGACAATTCCAAACTCATGCTCAACCTCCAGACCGTGACAGAGGAGCTGGGCAAAGAATGCATGGGCAAGGCATGGGTCATTGTGACCAGCCAGCAGGACATTGATTCCATTACGCAGGTGAAGGGAAATGACTTTTCCAAAATCCAGGGACGTTTTGATACCCGCCTGTCCTTGTCATCGGCTAACGTGGATGCTGTTATTAAAAAGAGAATCCTGGAGAAGGATGAAACGGCTGCACAGACTCTGCGGCTGTATTACGACCAGAAAGCGACCGTCATCAAGAATCTGATAGTTTTTAACGACGGCGTGGAGAAAAAACTCTATTCCTCTGCAGAAAACTTTGCCGAGGTCTATCCTTTTGTGCCATATCAGTTCAACCTTCTGGCCAGTGTGCTGACATCCATTCGCACTCATGGCGCATCGGGCAAGCATCTCTCCGAGGGCGAACGTTCCATGCTGGCACTGTTCAAAGAATCAGCGGTGCAGCTGATGAATGAGGAGACGGGAGCAATTGTGCCGTTCCATAAATTTTACGATGCATTGGAGAATTTCCTTGACCACTCGCATAAGGGCGTGATTGTGCGGGCCTATGACAACAGCAAGATCAATCCGGAAGACAAAGACCGGGATGTATTTGCAATCAACGTTTTAAAGACGCTGTTTATGATCAAGTACGTGCTGGAGATCGAATCCAATCTGGATAATATTACCAGCCTGATGGTTGAGCATATTGACGAGGATCGTATTGAACTGAAAGGGCGCGTGGAGGAAGGTCTGAAAATCCTCACCCAGCAGATGCTGGTGCAGAAAAACGGGAATCTGTATGTCTTCCTGACTGATGAGGAGCAGGAGATTAACCGGGAAATCGACAGCCAGAATGTGGAGATGGCGGAAGTCATCAACAAGGTTTCCGAGATGATCTTTGAGGACATTTTTAAAGAGAAAAAATATCAGTATCCTGCTTTTGGCGGCCGCTATGCCTTTTCCTTTAACCAGAATGTAGATGACCGGCCCTATAAATCCAATCAGAATTATGACATCGGTCTGCGCATTCTGACTCCCTGGTACGAGGGCGGCATGGACGATGCCACACTGCGCATGATGTCCGGTCAGGGGCGGGAAGTGCTGGTGGTACTGCCAAACGACGCCGCATTTCTGGAGGAGATCCGGGTTTATCTGAAAATAGAGAAATACCTGCGTGGGCCTAGTTCCAGACAGATACCAAAGTATGAAGGCATTCGGGATACTAAGAGTAGAGAAATGCGGGAACGCAACAGCAACGCAAAGCTGTATCTGACCGAAAGCCTGAAAGAGGCAACTATATACGTCAATGGCGACATTGCCCGTGTGCAGGCAAAGGAAGTCACCAACCGTATGAATGAGGCACTGGGGCGTCTGGTGCAGACCGTCTATCACAAGCTGTCGTATATCGATGCGGCTATGAGTGAGGCAGACGTCCGGAAAATCTTCCAGAACAGCAATCAGATTTCGCTGGATCTGGGAGAAGTCACAGAGGCCAACGTTCACGCTCTGGATGATGCACTGAGCTTTATCGCCGGAAATTCCCGGATGCATATGAAAACATCCATGAAGACGGTAAAAGACCGCTTCATGAAAGCACCTTATGGCTTCGTGGAGGATGATGTTCACTGGCTGGTGGCGCGGCTGTTCAAACGTGGGGATCTGGCGTTTACCGTAAATGGAGCCAGTGTTACGTTGATGAATAAATCGGCGGAGGAAATCATTGGCTATATTACGAAGAAAGCCTTCACGGAAAAACTGTTGATGGAGGAACGCGTCCGCGTATCTGACAAGGACAAAAAAGTGGTCCGGGGTGTGATGAAAGAAGTATTTCATGGCGTATCATCATCAGAAGATGAGGACACCGTGATGAAAACCTTCCAGCGGTACAGTGAGAATACGATCCATGAGATTGAACGGCTGGAACCGGAATATCGTGCATACGATTATCCGGGAAAAGAGATCCTTGCCTCCGGGAAAAAACTGATGCAGTCCGTGCTGCAGCTTCAGGCTCCTCTGGAATTTTTCCAGGCCACTTCCAAACGCCAGGATGATTTTTATGACTTCGCCGAGGACTACGAGCCGGTGAAAGCTTTCTTTGGCGGAGAGCAGAAGGAAATCTTTACCCGTGTCCTGGATGTACTGGCGATTTATGACGACAGCAAGACCTATATCGTGGATCGGGAACTCGAAGACGTCGTTTCCCAGCTGCGCGCCATAGTGCGCAAACAGAAACCATACAGTGACATCCAGAAGCTGCCGGAGCTGCGCCAGAAGTTCACGACGGCGTATATGAAGATTCTGGAATCAGAATCCGGACCGGTACTGGATACCATCGATCAGGCACAGGCCAGAGTGCTGGAGGTTTTAGAAGATAAGGAATACGAGGCCTCCAAACGTCAGTGTTACCTTGACCAGTTTGCGGAAATACGGAATGGAGCAGAACGCTGCAATAATGTTTCCAATCTTCGCGGATATGCGGATAAGGCAGATGCTTTGAAAATCCGGCTGCTGAATGAGATGGATGCGATGGACGCGGAAATTGCCCGCAAAAAAGCGGAGGAAGAGGCCTGACGTCAGCGGGAACTGGAAAAAGAGCAGGGTGGTTCTGGTTCTACACAGGATATCATTGCAGAGCCAAAAGCGGAATACAAAGTGCGGAAGACCCGGAACATTTCTATGAAGAAAGTAGCCGGAACATCTTCCTGGCGGTTGGAAAACGAAGAGGATGTGGAGCGGTATGTATCAGAGTTGCGGAAAGCGCTGCTGGCGCAGCTGGATGAGGATACGATTGTGAATGTGGAAATGTAAACATTACTATTAATTGGTCGCTGATCAATTATGACATACGATAAAGATAGAGATAAGAGGTTGAACCATGAATAAGACAGCCATTAAGAATTTTGCAATTTGGGCGCGGAATAAGCTCATAGCAGACATCAGCTACCGTGCCGGTTTGATGGGTATTACGGAGAGTGGCATCGCCAGCCCCTTGCCTCAGTCTACAGGTACAACAGAATTCTATGATATTGGCACTGCTGAACCATACTCCATCAGTGGCCACCAGGTGGCGCAGCGCAAGCAGCTTGTGGATGTGATTCGATGCAAGGAACGGGACACAGACTACAAGACTGCCTATCACTATATGATGGAAGAAGTGGCCTATACCTGGTTCAACCGTCTGATCGCCGTGCGCTTCATGGAAGTCAACGATTATCTTCCCTCCCACATTCGGGTACTGTCTTCTGAAACTGGCAAGCTGGAACCGGATCTGGTCACGACTCCCTTTGACGCTGACCTGTCCTTCACCGCGCAAGAGGAAGCTGCTCTTATTCAGATGAAGCAGGATAACAAGCTGGACGAGGCGTTCCGGTTGCTGTTCATCAAGCAGTGCAACGCTTTAAATGAGATTCTGCCTGCGCTATTTGAAGTGACCGGGCATTATACCGAGTTGTTGCTGAACCTTTCTGTTATTGACCAGGACGGGGTTGTATGGCATCTCGTGCATGACATTGATGAGGCAGATTTCGATGTAAATCGCGGCGGTCAGGTGGAGATCATCGGTTGGCTGTATCAGTATTACAACACCGAGCCGAAGGACGAAACTTTTGCGCTCTTAAAAAAGAATGTGAAAATCACAAAAGAACGCATCCCTTCTGCAACCCAGCTGTTCACGCCAGATTGGATCGTGCGTTATATGGTGGAGAACTCTCTTGGACGTCTTTGGGTGGAGGGTCATCCTAACGATGCCCTGAAGTCCGGATGGAAATATTATCTGGATGAAGCTGAGCAGGAGCCGGATGTGCAGGCACAGTTAGAGGAAGTACGCCAGGAGTATCGGACATTGAATCCGGAGGATATTCGGGTCATCGACCCTTGTATGGGCAGCGGCCATATTTTGGTCTATGCCTTTGATGTGCTGATGCAGATTTATGAATCTCAGGGGTACACTCAGCGCGATGCTGCTCAGTGTATTTTGCAGAATAATCTCTACGGCCTGGACATCGACGAGCGGGCAGCACAACTTGCTTATTTTGCTGTGATGATGAAAGCTCGGCAGTACGACCGGCGTATATTCAACCGTGGAATTCAACCTCATGTGTATGCTATTGTGGAGAGTAATGGCTTGAGCGGATCGTGGGCGAAGGATAACAAGGAAATTCGGGAATTGTTTGATGCCATGCGGGATGCAAAGGAGTATGGTTCAATTTTGACTGTCCCGATGATGGACTTTGACGGGCTGCGCCAATATACCCAGAACAAAGTGGCAGATATTGATCAATTTGATCTGGAAAGTAACGATTTACAGGAACAGCTGCCCCAAATGCTTGCGCTCATTGATGTAGCAGAAATGTTAGAGCGAAAATATCAGGTGGTCTGCACTAACCCGCCATATATGGGTAGCAACAATATGTCTTCAAAACTTTTCTTGTATGTGCAAGATAATTATCTCGGTGGTAAGACGGATTTATTCGCAGCTTTTATGGAACGGTGTCCTAACATGGCCGAAAAGTATGGCAACATTGCGATGATTACACAGCAAGGGTGGATGTTCCTGTCAAGCTATGAGAATCTTAGGGGGAAAATATATTCCAAACGTCTTATTTCCTTATCTCAACTTGGCGCACGAGCTTTCGATGAAATTAGTGGTGAGGTCGTTCAGACGTGCGCATTTGTTCTTAACGGAGTGCATGTACACAATTATAAGGCGCAATTTGTGAAATTGGTCGATTATGTTGGAGAGCTAGACAAAGCAAGGCATTTCCGAGACGATAATTGTAGATACACACAATCAGTGGATGCAATGGAAACTATAAATACAAAGCCAATCGCATACTGGGCAAGCGATAGGGTGTTGGATATTTTTTCTTCATGTAAACCACTTAGTACCCTGCTCACTCCCCGACAAGGTGTTAAAACACTTGACAATAATCGTTTTCTTAAATTATGGTATGAAGTCCTGTTTAGTAAAATTGGCTTTGGAGCGCATACCTTACAGGAAGCCAACCAAATGGGGAGAAAGTGGTTTCCATATAATAAAGGTGGAGAGGCAAGAAAATGGTATGGGAATAGGGATTATATAGTTAACTGGGAAAATGATGGAAGGGAAATGAAGGCGTTTGCAGTTGAAAAGTATAATTCTGTAACAAGAACCATAACAAATATCCCTTATTTCTTCCTCGAAGGCATTACTTGGTCTGATGTTTCTACTGGTAATATTGCCGTTCGGTTTGCACCGTATGGTTCGATGTTTGATTCTACAGGCATAATGGCATATGGAGATACACAACATCTAAAATATATTATAGGCCTTATGAACTCAAATGTTATGATGTTATTTATGCGCTTCCTTGCTCCAACATTGCATTTCAATGGCGGCGCTATAAATAATGTACCACTTATTTATGACGAGAATGCCCAAAATGAAATCAATGTTTTGGTGGATAGCAATTACGAATATTCAAGGAAAGATTGGGATGCCTTTGAAATTTCATGGGATTTCTGTCGCCATCCGCTGGTACGCCCGTTTTCCACTCTGTCTGCCGCCTTTGACGCATGGCAGGACGAGTGCGCTGCCCGTTTCTCCCAGCAGAAAGCCAATGCGGAAGAACTGAACCGTATCTTCATCGGTATCTACGGCTTGCAGGATGAGCTGACCCCGGACGTGGATGACAAGGATGTGACTGTCCGATTGGCGGATAAGACTCGTGAAGTGAAAAGTCTGCTCTCTTACGCTGTTGGCTGTATGTTCGGGCGGTATTCACTGGATGCGGACGGTTTGGCCTTTGCCGGCGGTGATTGGGATGCCAGCAAATACAGTAGTTTCATTCCTGATGCAGACAATGTGATTCCTATCACTGATGAGGAATATCTGGAGGACGATATTATTTCTCGCCTGTGCCAGTGGCTGAAGGTGGTCTATAGCGAGGATACCTTGGAACAGAATCTGGACTTTATCGCCAGTGCCTAGGCAATAAAGGCGACACAAGCCGCGAAGTCATCCGGGACTATTTTTTGAAGGATTTCTTCAAAGATCACTGTGCCACATATTCCGTTACAGGTTCGGGTAAGCGCCCCATTTATTGGCTGTTCGACAGTGGGAAGCAAAACGGCTTCAAGGCACTTATCTATCTCCATCGGTACAATGCCGATACCATCGGTAATTTGCGTATTGACTATTTGCACAGGATGCAGCGGGTTTACGAAAGCGAGACTAATCGGATGCAGGACACCATCGATCATTCCGGCAATGCCCGTGAGGTGGCTCAGGCTACGAAGCGGAAGGAAAAGCTACAAAAACAGCTCAAGGAATGTCGGGAGTACGATGAGAAGATCAGTCATTTGGCACTCGCCCGTATCGAACTTGACTTGGACGACGGTGTGAAGGTGAACTACGAGAAGGTGCAGACCGCACGGGATGGGAAGAAGTATCAGGTGCTGGTAAAGATTTGAGAAATAGAGTGATGTTATGAGCAAGACAGCTATTAAGAGATTTGCAATTTGGGCGTGGGACAAATTCATTGTATACATTAGCTATTGTGTCGGCCTGATGGGCATTATAGAGAACGGCATCGCAAAACCTTAGCCTCAGTCCATATGAACAATTGAATTTTATAACATCGGCACTGCAGTACCATATTCCACCAACAGTAGTCTGGTGGCACATTTCGACCTGTTGGTGTAGCGATGAGGGTTATAACAACTATGATTGTGAGCGAATAGTATGTGAAGAGGTGCGGACATATGATAAGCTATTTTCAACAGTATTATGATAAACTTAAATATCCTATAAGTGCAAAAAATAATGCTGGATTAAGAAATGCGCAAATAGGTGCGATTCATGCACTTGCCTCTTATAATTCACTACATAATAAGAATGCGGCTATCATAGTTATGCCAACAGGCTCTGGGAAAACCGCAATTATTATGATGGCACCTTATGTTCTTAGAAAAACTAAGTTGTTAATTGTAACACCAAGCAAAATGGTGAGAGGGCAAATCGCAGAAGACTTTCGAACACTCAGCACGTTAGTAAAAGCATGTGTGTTCTCTGCGTCGATGAAAAAACCATCTGTGTATGAACTAGAACATATGTTTAAGGAGGAATTTCTTACACAACTAAAGAAAGCGGATGTTATTGTTGCAACACCGTTATGTGCGTTAAGCTTAAGTGAAACAGAGTGGGCAAAAGACAATATTGATATGGTTGAAATAGATGAGGCACACCATGTACCAGCACAAACATGGACACAAATACTAATAAATTTACCTCAACGATGCCATGTGCTTTTTACAGCCACCCCTTTTAGGCTTGATAGAAAAGAGATTTTAGGCGAAATTATTTACGATTATCCTCTTTCACATGCATATGAGGATGGTATTTTTGGAGAAATCAAATTTATACCTGTTGAAGATGGAGCAGATAAACATATAAGACTTGCGCAAAAAGCAGAAGAAGTTTTGCTTAATGATCGCAATGCAGGTCTTGAGCATTATTTGATGGTCAGGACAGACACGAAAGATAATGCATTAAATCTAGAAGCAATATACTCGGAATATACATCCTTAAAATTGCGTAGGATTGATAGTTCTACATCTCACGCAAAAGTAAAGGATACACTTGAGCAATTGTGCAAGGGAGAGTTACATGGAATTATTTGTGTGAACATGCTGGGAGAAGGATACGATTTTCCTAATTTAAAGATAGCAGCAATACATGAACCGCATAGGTCATTAGCTGGTACATTGCAATTTATCGGTAGATTTGCAAGAACGAATGCGGCCAATATCGGTTCAGCCAAATTTATAGCTATAAATAATGAAGAACTGCAAATTGAAAATAATGCACTTTATGCTAAGGATGCGGTATGGCAAGATATGATAATCGGCATGAGTGAAGGACGGAATCAGCAGGAGGTAGAAAACAGAAAATATTATAAAGATTTCTCATTTGATGAAACCTCTGTAATGGAAAACGTACCAATTCAATCTATTAGACCGAATTGCCATGATAAAGTATATCGTGTAACTGGCTTTAATATAGATGCCGAGTTTCCTGAGAGCTGTAATGTAGCGAATCGCACCCTTAGAAACCGGAGTGATTTCACTGTTGTTGGAATTGGTTTAGATTATGAATCACCGTTATGGATGGGCGGTGGGGAAAAAATAGATACAGTATATAGCCTGTATATCATTCACTATCAGACATTAACAAAGATGGTACATATTTACTCTCAAAGACATACTGAAGCTGTTTACGAGGAATTAGTGGCTTCTTTTTGCGATGATTACGAGCAAATACCAAAGGCCGAAATGAATCGAGTTCTCGGAGATATGGAAGACTTCGAGATATTCAATTCTGGGATGTTGAATAGACAAAGTGAATCAGGAGAATCTTACAGAATAATGGCTGGGTCTGATGTTAGTTCAGCAATCAATCCAGAAACAGGTAGAATGTATTCGGCTGGACACGCATTTTGCAAAGCAACAGATAAGAACACAAAAGAAGAAGTGACTGTAGGCTATAGTAGTGCGTCTAAAGTTTGGAGTAGTTCATATAAAGAATTACGTGATTTTGTATCGTGGTGTGATTCAATTGGAAATAAAATAGCAAATCCTGAAATCCAGGTAAAGACGAATACAAATTTTGATTTTCTTCCGAGCCCTGAACGTTTGAAACATTACCCGGATAACATTTTCTATATGGACTTTTCCGCAAAAACATATAGTTCAACGCCTATTGTTAATGCGCAGGAAATGCAGCCCGTAATACTTACAGATTGCCAACTCTCCCTTGAAAAATATACTCGGGACAAAGTTACGATAAGGATTGATTATGAAAATTTTACCACAACAGTTGAGTGTGATACAGATGGTCATTATTCTTGTATTGGAATTCCGCTGATGATAAAAAGTGGAAAGAAAAATTGTAGGATTGACGAGTATCTAATGGATCAACCATTGATTTTTCGTACATTAGATGATGCCACAATAAATGGAATAGATTATTATCCAGGTGATTATGTAGGTGATGTTTTTGATGTATCATCTATAGAAGGAATTGACTGGAAGGCGTTAGGGACAAATGTAAAA
>JAJPXX010000099.1 GCA_021205225.1 Lachnospiraceae bacterium | reverse complement strand
CCGATTCCCTCCTCCCAATTTTTCATTGAGTGAGAAAAATCACAGGAAGTTAAGATTTATAAATGACAAAACCAGGGACTTTTTTTATTCATTCGCTCTCCAAAAGCTGCCACATCGAGTATTTCATCTGGAAATCCCCTGCCCCTTCGCTATCCTCGCGCACGGTAATTGTGGCCAGAGGGACTGCCATTCTTATCTTGATCATACTTTCAAAGGTATCCTCTTCTAATAAATCCACGACCGGTGCATGGCATTCCATCACATAATCCTCAGAATAAAATGCCGACACCGGTTCACTCCACCAGACCCACTGTTTATAATATTCATTTTCACCTTCTGAATACGGCTCGCCAAAAAGAGCCGTGATCGTTTCCGCCAGATCGCCGTACTCCTGCACCGTATACGAGCCATATATCTCCGCCAGGCCAATGTTATAGTCAATACTGTCATAGTCGAAAAACCGCAGAGTCACCGTCATCTCCTGCTGATATATTTCACAGGGCGACTCCAGAATCCGTTCTTCACCGTTTTCATCCTGTGAGGCAAGAAGCTTCACGGATAATTCTGCCTCTTCCTGTGTCATCCCCCATCGAAGAGCGCCGACCGGCAGCGCCCATTTTTCCATTGCACGTTCTTTCTCAGACTCTGTATCCACATAAAACACCAAAAAAGAAGCGTCCTCCTTTTCCTGCCCCATATACTGTTTTGCCGCATCCTCGAACGTGATATCTTCTGTATTAGCCAGCAGCCACAAAGCAAGCGGCTCATCTGCCCCAGGCAGACTGCCCTCAACCGCATAGCAATACAGATACGAAGCATCCCCGAACAAATAACCGTCCTCGTCACTCACAATCCCCAGTGCGGACAAAATTGATTCGTCTGAGACAGAAGACGCCTCTTCCATCCAAATATCAGCTGACTCCTTCCGTTCCTCCGCCTGCACAGCAGAGTTCATCACACATACCGCACAGACACCTGTCGCCAGACCTGCCATAAACCTTTTCATACACTTTCTCATACATTTTCCCTTTCTGTACCATAGCCTTCTGATGTCTGATTCCGTTTCATTTTCTGTTGCTCTTATTTTACAATGAATTCCTTTTCCAGACTTTAAGTTTTTATTAAACTTCCAATCGTTTATTGCCTGAAAGCCCTCTAATACAGCAATCCAAGCACAAGCATATAGTATTCCGGCAGCTTTCCTTCTTCCATCCAGAGCAGTTTCTGGTGCAGATATTTCGTCACTGTCAGACCGACATTACCTCCCAGTGCTTCTATGGAATAACGCATTCGCTCCGGATGCCGGCAGGGCAAGCCCTTTCCCCGCGTACAAAAACTGCTGTCAACCATCTGCTCATCCGCCTGCGCACCCATCTGTTCCTGCGCACATTGCGTACAGTATCCGCCGCTTAAGGATATGCTTCCCGGCTTCTCCTTTTCCATTTGCAAAAGCTCTTCCGCCAACGCATTTTTATACACTCCCATAATCCTGGCAGTCAGCCGGGAGCTTTCCTGGGATGAATAAGATCCGGCAGTCAGACTTTCCGGAAGATATATTTTCTCACCTATCAAGTGAAGTGTATCATATGTTTTCCAGTAATTGACCGGGTCAAAATCAAATTCGGGGCATGACCATGTCTTATTATAATTGGGACAGGCACGGCAGTATCCTGCAAACGTCGGCACATCCACACAGGTCTCCAGATATTCGCTGACGGGCACATCTGCTTCATAGCGTTCCGTGCGAAAGTTCCGGATATCCATTTCATTCAAATCTGTTTTGTCTGTTTTCATAAAGTCAAATTACCTGCCTTTCCGATTTCTGATTATAGCTGCTCCGTGCATCAGGAACAGCATAATACTTCTTGCCGCCTGCCTCAAGAAAAATTTCAGCGTAAAATCCTCTTTCCTGCATATATGATAAAGCAGTACCATCGATCCAGCCGACGGTACTGCTTTCATGAATGAAGCCTTTTCAGTTTCTGTTTACACTGCGGATTTTCAGCTGATTAGAAAATCTCTGCCCACTCCGCTACGTTCTCCGGGTTGAATTCCATCGGGTCGCCAAGGATGATCTCTGTGCCGCCGTCAGAAGCTGCCACGATTTCAAATTCGCCAAGGTCGCCAGCGGTAAAGGTCTCGCCCTCTGCGCCTGTGATCGTACCGTCAGCGATTGCGATGCAGGTATACGCGCTCAGAGCGCCAAGGCCTTCCATATCCCACAGATAGAAATACGGGCAGGAATACTCATCGCCGTCGCCGGTGTACTCCAGCATCTCAGACGGAAGTCCAAGGCCAGTCAGCTTGCAGGAGCACTCGTTGTCCTGAAGATACTTCGCGGCCGCAGCAATACCAACAGTAGTCGGCGCGCAGATGCACTTCAGATCCGGATAGTTCGTGATCAGTGCTTCGGTCTGGTCGGTCGACTTCTGCGCCTCATCATCGCCATAAGCAATCTCTACCAGTTCCAGATCTGCGTACTTCTCATCCGACTCCATGATTTCCTGCATAGCAGCGATCCATGCGTTCTGGTTCGTTGCCTGTGAGGTAGCGGAAAGGATTGCCCACTGGCCTTCTCCATCGCAGATATCATACACAGCGTCCATCAATGCCTGGGCTACCTGTGTCGTACCAGCCTGGTTTACAAATACTTCGCGGCTGTCCGCGTTTACCGCTGAGTCAAAGGATACAACCTGGATGCCCTCATCCATAGCTTCCTCCAGCTTCGCCTGCAGGGCGTTCTCATCATTTGCGGAAATGCAGATTACATCGAAGTCCTGGGAAATCAGGTTATCCAGAACCTTGATCTGTGCGTCAGCAGTCGCCTCTTCCGGGTATACCACTTCAACGCTCGCGCCTTCTGCTTCAGCAGCCTCTACAAAAGATTCTGCCGCCACCTCAAAGAACGCATCGCCTGCCAGCTTTGCGACCAGGGCAATCTTCACGCCATCTTCTTCTGCGTATGCTGCCGGAGCTGCCATACTAAGTACCATGGCTCCGCAAAGGAGTGCACTTACCATTTTTTTGTTCATTTTCTGTTCCTCCTTAAGATATAATTTTTTCCCTGCCTTGCAGGATTACTGATGTGTGACAGGAAACGCATCATCGGCGTTTTCTGTCTTATATTTGCAGCCGCCGGAGCCTTCGCCGTCCGGCGGGAAACAAATCTTATGATGAACGCACAGGCACTTTTACGCCTTCTTTTTCACACTGAGCGCTTTCTGTATCTGCTGTACGATATTGGGCAGCGCGACCGCGCAGATCAGCAGGACGCCAATGATCAGCAGGATCACCTGCGCGTACACATTTTTCTGGCCAAGGCCGATTCGCAGGCAGGTGATAATGAATGCAGAGATCAGGCCGCCCGCCAGATTTCCTTTGCCGCCCATCGAGGAAATGCCGCCGAATACTGCCATCGCAATCGCGTCCATCTCGAAGTTCTCGCCTGTCGTGGTGTTTGCGCCGTAGGATGAGGAAATCATGAACAGGGCGCAGAGGCCGGACATGGTGCCCATTACGGTGTAAATAATAAAGCGAATCTTCTGTACATGGATTCCGGAATAATGCGCGGTCACACGGTTTGTACCGATCGCATATACCTTACGGCCAAATGTGGACTTGCCCAGGATGACCGCAAAGATAACTCCGAGAATCAATACCAGAAACAGGATGTAGGGAACCTTGATGTCCGTGCCGATCTTGCCGGCAATTGCCTTAAAGCCAGCCGTATTTTTTACGGAAATACTGCCGCCGCTTCCCAGAACGATCTCTGCAATCCCGCGGAAAATAATCTGTGTGGCCAATGTTACAATCATTGGCGGCAATTCCGGAAACTGAGTCAGGATCAGTCCGTTGACCATGCCGCAGATCGTCCCGACTACAAGCGCGGTCAGAACAACAATGACAAACGGAGCGCCGGTGTTACTCATCATACAGGTCAGCGTTGCCGAAAGGCAGACGATGGAACCGACGGAGATGTCGATCTCCCCAAGCACCAGGATAAACGCCATCGCCAGCATGAGGAATACTTCTGCCAGATATACCGGCATCTGCCGGAGTACGCTGGAGATATTGTAATACTCCGAAAACCAGATGCAGAATATATTAACCGCGGCAAACAGGACAATCAGGATTCCTTCCCAGCTGAGGAGTGCTTTTTTCACCGGATTTTCCGGCACATTATTAATACTTCTTCCAGATTTTCCAGCCATGAATCACATCTCCCTTCCCTTTAACGCGTTCCTGTCCGCCATGCGCTGCAGGATAACATTCAGTACCACTACCACCAGGATGATGATGCCCTTAATTGTATTCAGCCACAGCTGATCGAAGAACGGAATCAGCGGGAGCGCTTTCGCGATCAAAGCCAGGATCAGGGCGCCAAGCAGGGCGCCTACGACGGACCCGCGGCCGCCGCTCATGCTGACGCCGCCAATGACGCAGGCCGCAATGACATCCATCTCTCCGCCTTTTTGCATATTCGGCATGGCCGAAGCGTATACCGCAACATTGATTGCGCCGCCAAGGCCGGCAAGCACACCCATAATGGTATAAACCATGAGTTTAATATTCTTTACGTTAATACCGGAAACCTCCGCTGCCTCCGGATTGCTCCCGACCGCATAGATTTTGCGGCCCAGCGGGAACCATTTCATAAAGATAAAGAAAACGATGTAGCAGAAAATAATAATCCAGATTACACAGTTCAGGCCAAGGAATCTCGATGTACCAAAATTTTTAAAATTCCCAAGCTCTGCCGCGCTCACCCAGTCGCCGCCGTCGGAAATCAGATACCCCAGCGCCCGGAAGATGTACTGGAAGCCCATCGTAGCGATGATTGGCGGCACGTCTGCCCTGGAAATTACAAAGCCCACCAGAAGACCGCAGCCAAGACCGATCAGCATCGCAATCAGGAAAATCAGGAGCGTATTGGAAATGTAACCGCCCTTGATCAGCACGCCGATCGCCATACCGGAAAACGCAAGCGTGGACATGATGGAAATATCAATCCCGCCTACCAGCATCACACAAAGCATACCGAGCGACATCACCAGGCAGACTGCGTTATTCTTCAGCATATTTGAAAACTGCTTGGGCGTCAGAAACGCCGGGTTAATAATGCCTACCAGAACAATCATTACGATCAGGATCAGCGCCAGCAGGGCTTCCCGTGATCCGGTGATTTTTTTTATTGCAGATTTCTTTCCCATCAGTTCGCGGCCCCCTTCCTGTCACTGGCGCCTTTTTCCATCGAAAGCTCCAGAATCTTTTCCTGCGTGGCTTCTTCCCTTGAAAGTTCACCGGTCTTCCGGCCATTGCACATCACAACGATCCGGTCAGCCATACCTAATATTTCCGGCATTTCGGAGGAGATCAGAATAATCGCATACCCCTTCTTCGCCATATCTCCAAGGATTGCGTATATCTCCGCCTTTGCGCCGACATCCACGCCCTTGGTCGGTTCATCCATGATCACGACCTTCATCTCCTGACTCAAAGCCTTAGCCACAACAACCTTCTGCTGATTCCCACCGGAAAGAGAACTCGCCGGCTGGAAAATATCGACTGCTTTCGTATCCACTTCCTCCAGAAGTTCTTTGGCAATCTCACGCTCCTTCTGGTTGTTGTCCAGGCCGGTCTTTGCGTATTTGTCAATAACAGGGAGCGTCACATTGCGCCCAAGCCCCCAGCTCATGATCAGCCCTTCCTTCTGGCGATCCTCCGGAAGAAGGACAATCCCAAGCTTCATCGCGTCGGACGGCTGCTTGATGTGAATCTCTTTTCCATCCAGATACAGCTTCCCACTGTCCTGATGTGTCACACCGCAGACACTTTCAATCACTTCGGTACGCCCTGCCCCGACCAGGCCGGTCATACCAACGATTTCACCCGCATGCACCGTAAATGAAATATCTTTGTAAAAACCAGCCCTGGTGTAATTTTCAATCCGCAGCACCTCTTTCCCGATCTTCACATCCGGCTTCGGGAACAGGTCATTGATCTCACGGCCAACCATTGCCTTAATCAGATCCGCGTTCGTGATCTCGTCCACATTATAGGTCCCGATATACTGCGAATCACGGAACACCGTCACCCGCGAAGCCAGGCGGTACATATCCTCAAACCGGTGCGAGATAAAAATGACCGAAACACCTTTCTCCCTGAGCTGATCCACGATATGGTACAGCTCCTCTGATTCCCTCGTCGTAAGCGACGCCGTCGGCTCATCGAGAATAATAATCTGTGCATTTGTCGAAAGTGCCTTCGCGATCTCCACCATCTGCTGCTGCGCCACGCTCAGCGTTCCCATCTCCGCCGTCGCGTCAAAATCTGTATGCAGCTGCTGCAGCAGCTTATTTGCCTCTTCGTTCATTGCCTTCCACTGGATCATATGGTGCCTGATAATCTCATGACCCATAAAAATATTCTCAGCGACCGTCAGGTGCGGGTAAGACGTCGCATGCTGATAAACTGCCGCGATACCAGCGGCCTGCGCGTCCCTCGGACCTTTGAAATCGACCTTCTGGCCATTTAAATACATCTCGCCTTCTTCCGCTTTATGTACACCGGTAATGACCTTAATGAAAGTGGATTTGCCTGCTCCATTCTCGCCCATCAGAGCATGCACTTCACCGCGTTTCAGCTGAAACTGCACATTGTTCAGTGCCTTCACGCCCGGGAATATTTTCGTAATGCCCTTTAACTCAAGAATATAATCTGACACGGCATCTACCTCCCTTTTTTCTTCTGTTATTATCTTATCATCGCGGTGCGAAAATAAAAATCGGAAAATATTTTGATACTGGTAAAATTTTTTCCTGTTGAATTGTACAAATGGAAGTGCATTTTCCCTCGCATTTCCGGCAATGTTGTGATACAATTTTACCAACTGTTCAGAACACCATTGAAATGTAAAGCACTACGGAGAAAAGCCATGAAATTATTGATCGTAGATGATGAAATACTGACCCGCACCGGCGTGGTAGCCTCTGTTGACTGGAACAGCCTGGGCATTGATAAGGTTCTGCAGGCAGATGACGGGATCAACGGCCTGCAGATGGCGCGCGCGCACCGGCCGGAGATCATCCTTTGCGACGTGCGTATGCCCCGCATGAATGGAATTGATATGCTGAAAAAAGTGGAAGAGTTTCTGCCGGACACCGTTTCCATTTTTATGAGCGGGTATTCCGATAAAGAATACTTAAAAGCCGCAATCCGGCTGAAAAGTGTCACCTACATTGAAAAGCCTCTTGACCCTGCCGAAATCCGCGAGGCCATTTCCGAAGCGGTGCGTCTTTACCGCCAGAAGCAGCGTTCAAAAGCAGGAGAGGCCGCCCATTCCCGCCAGACAGCATCCAGTCTCGCGCTTGCTCTCTCCGCTCCTTATCAGGCAAATCGTGAACAGATCCGGGAGCTTTCCGAAGATCTGAATCTAGATTTGTCACCGGATACCTTCTTTGCGACTGTCATTGTCCGCCTGAAGCAGCTGCCGGAAGAAAACGTAACAGCGCATCATGCGATTTCTCAGAAAATACGCGATTTTCTGAGTGATACCGGCTTGCACTGCCTTCTGACAGAAAAACAGCTGTACCATATGGTATGGTTTCTTTTTGGCCCGGATGAACCCTCATCCGCCCTCTGGGAACGGATTCTGCATTTTATGCACGAATGCTACAGCGTATGCGGCCAGTTTTATATCACA
Source organism: Lachnospiraceae bacterium (assembly GCA_021205225.1). Lineage (GTDB taxonomy): Bacteria > Bacillota > Clostridia > Lachnospirales > Lachnospiraceae > Choladousia. The sequence continues at coordinate 3,965 of JAJPXX010000099.1, read as the reverse complement.
ATGGGCGATGTCTGTTACGGAGTGTCTGAGGCCTACACGTCCTATGTGTCCGCCGTTGTGCGTATGCAAAGCTGCTTTTTCTTTCCAGCCGGAACAATACGAATGCCGGAGGAAGCCGCACCGGATTCTGATGCGTCCGCACCCCTCCCATCCTGGGAAACTATGTTTTCGAAAGCGCTTTTATCCGAAAACCACACCGACTGCGTACAGTTTCTGGATGAACTTTTTCATTATTATAATGAGCGCCGTACCCTGATGCCCAACCAGGTGCGGGAGCAATACTATCGGCTCTTTATCACACTCGATAACGCCAGAAGGCAGAAGAATCTTCCCACTCCGTCGGAAAAAACAGACACCATTGTTGATGCGATTGAAAACTCCTTTTCTTATATGGATCTGCACCAGGCTCTGACGGAACGGGTTGGACGATATCTTGACGACGCTGACCATGCGGCTCCGGAAAATACTTCCATCGCCCGAATCAAGGATTACATCAGCAGACACTATATGTCCGAGACTCTTTCGGTCCGGGATATCAGTGAACACGTATTCCTGTCTGTCTCCTACGTCTGTACCCTTTTTAAAAACGAGACTGGTCAGACACTGAACCAGTACCTGACCGAGTATCGCATGGAAAAAGCAAAAGAACTGTTAGAAGATCCCCGTTATAAGATTTCCGACATTTCCGCAAAGGTCGGCTACAGCGATGGCAACTATTTCGGTAAAAGCTTCCGAAAATATACCGGGCTTTCGCCCTCTGAATACAGGGAGAAAATGATACGATGAAGCGTCTGAAACAATTCTATCTGGATATGCATATTCAAACTAAATTCAGCCTGATTCTGCTTCTGGTTACCCTTTTGCCCGCAACCATTGTATTTTTCTTTTTCTGCAGCAAGCTGTATGACATGGTGGTATCCTATACGATTCAGCAGGAACAGACCGCCTCTGCAACCACCGCTCCCCTGATCGAAGAGCTGGTGCAGAACGTCGTGGACGTCTCCGAAAATCTGGAGGAATATGATTTTTACGGGATGCTGTTCCACCAGCCTGTAAACGAACCGACCAGCACCCTTTCGCAGTCTGATGAAGCAGAAGAGTTCCGGGACAATATCGAACAACTCACGGAAGGGACGCCCATCACTGCCATACGCTTTTACCTCGACCTGCCGGACGATGAAACCGCTCTTTTTACCGATACAAATACAAAAGGCATCTTCGCACCCATGAGTGAAGCAAAAGGCACCTACTGGTACGGAATCCTGCAGGGCAACCATGCTTCAGAGCTTTACTGCCCTTCTTTCTACCTCGGCGTCCAGGAAAAGGCCGCGTACGGCGATCTCTCTTATGTACGTGTAACCACCATTTACTACGAGGGCAGCGCCTACACCGCCTATATCGTCGTTTACTACTCAAGCGATCTGATCCTGGAAATCCTTTCCGACAATCTGGCGCTGGACGGAAGTGTGTCTTATATTGTCAATGAGAGAAACAGCACCGTGGCTACCACAGATACCGCGCTTTCCGGCACCTACTGGGTCAGCTATGAGACGATCCGGGAATCCCTGCTTTCCTCCAATAATTTCATCGAGCACACCCTCGTGGACGAGACGGTTTATGTCGCCTTTTACAGTATCAGCAGCCCCGGCTGGTTCATGGTGACCGTTCTGCCTTCCGACCCCCTGATCGCACTGAGCAACCAGATGATGGCCCGATTCGTACTCACCTATATTGCAGCGCTGCTCGTTGCCCTCTTATCTGCGAACTGGCTTTCCCGTTCGATCACAAAGCGCCTGGTCGCAGTCGGAAATCAGATGTCCGCAGTGCAGGAGGCGCCGCCGCAGCCCATGGAAAGTCCTTCCGCGCACGATGAGATCGGCGAACTGATCGACAGCTACAACTATATGGCGCACCAGATCAACGAGCTTCTGGATGAACGGGAAAAATCTGCCGAGGATCTTCGCATCGCAGAATTTAATTCCCTGCAGGCACAGATCAATCCTCATTTTCTTTACAACACCATGGATATGATCAACTGGCTGGCTCAGCAGGGCCGTACCTCGGAGGTTAGCCGCGCGGTGCAGGATCTCTCGCGTTTCTATAAGCTGACCCTGAGCCGGAAACAGACCATTGCTGCCATAGCAAGCGAGATCGAACACATCACGATCTATGTCCGCCTCCAGAATATGCGCTACCACGACAGCATCTCCCTGATCACAGATATTGCGGATGATCTGCTGGAATACCAGATTCCAAAACTCACCCTGCAGCCTGTCATTGAAAACGCGATCCAGCATGGCATCCTGGAAAAAACCTCTAAGGCCGGCACAATCGTCGTCACCGGATGGATGGAAAACGATGATATCATCCTTCTGATTTCTGACGACGGAATCGGCATGACCCAGGAAAAGCTCGATCATATTCTCTACGGAACCGGGCAAAGTGCGTCCGGCGGCTCAAACATTGCTATCTACAACACCCACCGCCGGCTTCAGATACTATACGGCAAGGCCTATGGACTCAGCTATGCCAGCCAGCCCGGCGAAGGCACAGAAGTGCAGATACGGATCCCTGCGCAGAAAGAGATTCCCTGAGCCGCCTTTCATCATTTTGAACATTTACTTCCCTGTATATAAAGGTGTCGAATAATAGCGGTCACCACTGTCCGGAAGAAGCACAACGATCGTCTTTCCCTTATTTTCAGGGCGCTTTGCAACCTGAACAGCCGCATGCAATGCAGCACCGGAAGAAATTCCAGTCAGAATGCCCTCTGTTTTCCCCAGCAGCTTTGATGCTTCAAACGCATCCTCATTTTCGATCGGAAATACTTCGTCATAAATCTTTGTATTTAAGGTATCCGGCACAAATCCGGCGCCGATTCCCTGGATTTTATGCGCACCGGCTCTGCCCTCTGAAAGCACCGGTGAGGATGCCGGTTCCACCGCTATAAGCTGTATGTCTGATTTCTGTGCTTTTAAATACTCGCCCGTTCCGGTAATCGTTCCTCCGGTACCGACGCCGGCAATAAAGATATCAACCTGGCCATCCGTATCCTTCCAGATCTCCGGTCCTGTCGATCTGCGGTGTTCCGCCGGATTCGCCGGATTTTCAAACTGGCCTGGTATGAAGCTGCCTTCAATTTCCTGCGCCAGCTGCTCTGCCATGGCAATTGCTCCCGTCATTCCCTTCAGACCATCTGTCAGCACAACCTCCGCTCCATACGCCTTCAGGATATTTCTGCGCTCCACACTCATGGTCTCCGGCATGGTAAGAATCACCCGGTAGCCTTTTGCCGCTGCAATCGCCGCAAGTCCGATTCCAGTATTGCCGGACGTAGGCTCGATAATTGTGCTTCCTTTCCGCAGCAGGCCTTTTTCTTCCGCATCCTCAATCATAGACTTTGCAATGCGGTCCTTCGCACTCCCAGTCGGATTCAAATATTCCAGCTTCGCAAGCAGTGTTGCTTCCAGATCATTTTTCTGCGCAAAGCGTCCCAATTTTAAAAGCGGCGTTCCGCCAATTAAATCCGTAATACTCTCAAATATTTTACTCATATCTTATTCCCCACTTATCTAACAGGTTTGCCTGGTACATAATAAAATTACATAGCTGTCAGCATTTTGTCAACAGGTTTTTTTGAGAGCATAACCTGACAGAAAATCCTGAAAAAATGACCGTAATACTTGCTCCCACAATATCCGAAATGGTTTCCGCGTAAAATACATTTTCCAGCGGATTGAAGGTGCCCTAATGTTTATTGGCCGTACTTTCCCGCGGCACACATGAGCGAAAAGAATATTGTATCGATTTGCTATCAGTACGCCAGGGAGTTTGAAAAAACATTCGGTTCATCTTATTCTCGACATTCCAGATTGTTTCCCCATGTCTTGTGAAATAAAGTGTTCCCACCCTTCTCTCCTCCTCAGAACAAATGCTCCAGATAAGCTCCATCTGGCTGCAATTCC
>JAJPXX010000044.1 GCA_021205225.1 Lachnospiraceae bacterium | reverse complement strand
TATTTTGTCATAATCCCATGAAAACGCTTCAGGTCTTCGATACTCCATGGATTTAGTTCATCCAGAAGCTCATATGCCGCATAAGCATTTTTTACTTCCTGAATCTCCTTCTGTTCGCCCAACACAGTTTTTCCATTTATAACATCCCTCACCTGCCCAAGTGTAAGAGAATTTGCCTCAATTTTCAGAGAGGAATGAATCGAGCGGATTCGGTTATTCTTCCTCAGGTGCGGCTTAGAGTCCAGGCTGCCAACCGCAGTAATCCTTCCGATTTTTTCTGAAACAGAAGCCACACAGGACAGCATTTCGTTTGTTATGGTAAAAGGCGGTTCATAATTTTCCATTCTTCCTCCATTCTGCAAACGTAAATTCTCATTGTGAAGCAGATTCACGACTTGCGTATTATCTTGCTTATTTACTTGCTCATTATACCGCATATTGCCAAAGGGTCAAGATGATCTTTTAATGAGAAAATGGCATCCGGTCCTGATAAACCAAATGCCAATCCCAAATGTATTCCTCGCATTTTTGTAACAGTTCAGAACAGCATCGAAATAAAAAAACAGCCTGTGCAGGTTTACCTGCCAAAGGCTGTCTTTTCATTTCGGGATGGGCGGGCGCTGGACATCCAGTGGATGTCCGTTTAGCGCCGACCGAAGCGGAGCGTAGACCTGCGGCCTGCTGTTCTGAATAGTTACGCATTTTTTAATATATACCGCTCATCCGCGCCACATAAAGCTCGCTGACCGTCACATCACCATCCTCTGCAAAAACCGACACACCGTCTGCGTCTTCCACCTCCGGGTAAGCCCGCATGGAAATCGCTTTCCGGTCATTGAAGAAGGCTTCTATGACCGAACGGTCCAGATAGACTTCGATGGTCAGCGAATCTGCCGCATCCAGCGCAAAAGCGCCTGAGACATACCCTGTCGTAGAGCCTGCTCCCCGGTCGGTGGTCTCTCCGTGGATGGTCTGGTCGGAACCATCATAGTAATAGCTGACCGCGCGTTCTTCGGCCGCGCTTTCGAGTACCTTCAGGCCATATTTCTCCGCAGCAGCATCTGCAAAGCCGCCCCGCACATAAAGCATGTCTTCATGAATCTCACTGAGCAGCTCATTCGCTTCCCCGACAGAGAGGTCAGCCGCCTCCACGAGAACCTCTTCCTCCAGCGTATGAAGGGTCTCCGACGGCTTAATCATCAGATCGCTCCCATCTTCATTCAGCCAGATAATACGGGCAATCCCGGCATTATGCGCCCAGCCCGCGGCCGCCTGCTCCGCCACCGAACGCTGATCCTGCATAATGCTGAACATGGTGGCCTCCCCGGTATTCGGGTCAACAAAAGCGCTTGGTCCGGTAAACACATTATCCCCGTAATCCATAATGGTCGGTCCGGCTTCAAAATCCGCATCCGGCGTAAAGGTTCCGCTCTCGTAGTCGAACGTACCGATAAAATAATATACCTTATTATCCGCTGAAGACGCCGGCGCCGGAGAAATGACAAACACATCTTTGGAGACTGTGCCCTCTTCATTGGAAAGATTGAGCAGCACAGGCAGCTCCCAGCTGGTACCGTAGGTCATACTCTGATCCGGCATTTCATAAATGGGGCCGACATACTGCCAGTCCATATCAATCCGGCCATCGGACAAAAGCTCCAGCGTCTCTGTCTTATACAGCAGAGCCGTTCCGCCGTTGCTCGACGAGCTTCCGGAGCAGATGAGCATATACCACACGCCGTCATGCTCCCAGATATACGGATCGCGGAATTCCCCCGCGCGTCCCTGGCCGTCCTGCTGGATTACCGCCAGTTCATCATAAATGACCCATTCGGTCAGATCCGGGTCGCTTAAATCTGCCGGATAAGCGATTCCAATATTCTGGTTTGAGATCAGGCCGTCTACCATGGAATAGCCGTCATTCCCGGCGGTAAAGAACAGCATCGGCACTCCGTTTGCGTCATAGGCGGCATTTCCGGACCAGACGCCGTCCGGCACGACGCTGTCCTTTGTCGGCACAATTGCTTCCTTTATCTGTTCCCAGTTCACCAGGTCGTCGCTCACCAGATGCCCCCAGCAGATGTTCCGCCAGTAAGTACCGCTCATATTTTCCTGGAAAAACAGGTGATAACGCCCATTGTAATAGCAGGGTGCGTGCGGCTCATTCATCCAGTACTGGAGCGGTCCGCTGTGATATTGCGGCTTGCAGCGGTCTTCCGTCAGAATGTTCTGCAGCCAGATGTCGGAAAAAGCAATCTCCGGCACCTCCACACTGTTGTACGTCTCGGCAACCTCCTCTGCGGTCAGTGCTCTCTGGTACAGCTTCAGCTCATCCATCAGGCCGCTGCACATATTGATATAGCCCGCGCCGAGCCGGTCTGCCTCGCAGCTGCGCCCCACCAGGAGCTGTTTATTGGTTCCCGTGATGGCGCTGCCTTTTTCAATCTCCATGCTGCCGACCAGTGCGCCATTCCGGTAAAGGCTCATTTCCCCATTCGGTCCGTCAAAAACTGCCGCGATGTGATTCCATTTGTATTTTTCCAGCTCCTCGCCCGCCCACAGGGTCAGCCACTCACTTCCGGTACCAACTTCAAAGCACAGCTTTCCAAAGCGCTGATAGCCCAGCTGGAAGCCCGCCATGCCACTCCTGGAGCACTGAGAAATAATCCCGGTCAGAGCCTGCGTGCCGTTCTCCTCCGCAAACGGGTCGTCCCATTCAAAGGTGCGCGGCGCAAACCAGACGCTGACGGAGAGGACATCACCCTCCACCTTAATTGCGCTTTTGCTGTAGGTAACACAGGTCGAATTCCCGTCAAACAGCAGGGAACCGCCGGAAACGCCCGTATCGCGCCACTGCGGTTCCTGGCTGTCCATGTAAAGGGCGCTTGTATAGGTATAGCTCAGCTCCGCATCTCCGGTAATGCCGCTCAGGTCTGTGATCTCAATTCCGCTGCCCTCATCAAAGGAAAGATGCAGCAGCAGGCCATCCTCCTCATCTGCCAGAACAGGCTGCGAAGCGGAAATGCCGCAAACAGCGGAAAAAGCGAAGGACGCCGCACCCGCAAATGTGCCCTTTAAGAAATCTCTTCTTGATATATTTTTCATTATTTCTGCCTACCCCCTGATTGTAACAGCCTGTATCGTGATTCCATCTATATACAGATTTACGATACAGGCTGCCAATTCATTTGTGACCAATTGCTCGTTCCGCAATCTCATTTCATACCATTCATGAGAAACGAAGATTTTCCGATATTTTCTCAGCTGCACAGTCTTTGTGATCACGAGCGCAGCTCATATTTCTCCACTTCCAGATCCACGCGTCCGTCCACCTCGAAGCTTATCCCGTCCGCGCTCAATGGTGTGTAAATCGCCGTCGTGAGCGCCTGCTCCCCGTCGTTCACGAACACTTCCACGCTATACTGATCCAGCAAAATCCGCAGCTTCAGCCTGCCTCTCTGCTGCCGCACAAAGCAGCGGCGTTCATGAACCACATCACGGCAGCAGCCAGAATTGTTCCGGTCGATCTTCAGTACAGAGGTTTTCGGATTATAAGAAATCATCGTATAATGCCGACTCCCCCTGGCCAGCCGAATCCGAAAGCGTTCGTAGCTCTCCTCTTCGCTCGGAGTCAGCGTAACCGTCAGATCAATCCTGCGGCCAAAAATTCCCTGTAAGGTATTTTCATTGCAGAGCGACATCCGGTGATAGACCCGGTGGCCGCGCAGCGTCTCAATTTCCCGGATCGGCATCTGCTGCAGCTTTCCATCAACTATGCGCAGCTCTCTGGGTATCGTCATCTGCCCAATCCAGCGGGAGCGTCCGGATGGAGCCACACAGGCGTCCCAGTTCTGCATCCAGCCGATCATAATCCGGCGTCCGTCCGGCGCCTGTACAGTCTGCGGCGCATAAAAATCAATACCGTAATCAATTGCTCCCAGATTCTCCCGCTCGAAACGCTTCTTCTCCCGGTCATACTGACCGATCAGGTACATTGTCCCATTTCCGTTGTGAAACTCCAGGCCACTCTGGCTCATCTCCTGCGGACTGGTCAGAATGACCGTTTTCCCATCCAGTTCAAACAGATCCGGGCACTCCCACATTTTGCCAAACTCATTATAGGAGCGGTCTACGATCGTCTCAAAATTCCAGTGAAATCCATCCTCCGAGCGGTACAGCAGCAGAGAGCCGCTGCCATCCTCTGTGCGGTTTCCCACAATGCAGGCAAACGAACCGTCCTCTTCCCGCCACAGCTTCGGATCGCGGAAATCCAGGCGGCTGCCCCCCGCGGGCAGGCTCGTCTCATCGAGAACCGGATTCGCTTCATACTTTTCATAGTTCAGGCCATCGCCAACTGCAATGCACTGCGTCTGAACCGTTTTCTTTCGGCCATCCTCACACATTTCTTCCCGCACGCCGGTATACATCAGCATCTGTCGGCCATCCGGAAGCTCCGATGCGCTTCCGGAGAAACAGCCAAACCCGTCATACTCCTGATCCGGAGCCAGCGCGCATGGCAGATATTCCCAGTGAAGCAAATCCTGGCTGACGGCGTGCCCCCAGTGCATGGGTCCCCATTCCAGGCTGTAAGGGTGATACTGGTAAAAAAGGTGATACGCCCCATTATAAAAAGAGAAGCCATTCGGATCGTTCATCCAGCCAATGCGCGGGGTCAGATGATAAGCCGGACGCTCTTCATCCGAAATGAAGCGGGCATATTTTTCCTCATACTCACGCGCTTTTTTCAAATTATCAGTCATCATATATCCTTTTCCTCTCTGTTTAATCGAGCAGAAAGCGGGCAGATACACACCTGCCCGCCCCTTTCTTGCTTTATTACGCTTCCTGATAACGGGTATACGCATCCGTATAAACCTCAAGCAGCTCATCCATTCCGCAGGTATTGACCAGCTTATTCTTATAAGCTTCCCACTCATCATCAGTCGGACCGCCGTTCTGGATCCAGAGTGCTTCCTGCTCGGAAACCGCGCTCTCAAAATCTGCCTTGTACCAGTCAATCGTATCCAGTTCGTCAGCGGTATAAACGCAGTCGATCGGATAGCAGGTCGGATCACTGACAAAGGCCATCCAGTATTCACTCAGGTCGGTCAGACGCTCAATCGCACGATCCTCCATGTAGAAATACTCATTGTAATATTCGCTCAGGATCAGCTTCGGTCCATAGACCTCATACTCACTCTTGAGCTCGCCCGCTGATTTTCCGTACAGCTCCTGGCTCTCTTCATCCGTGATGCTCAGCCACATGCCATCCTCATCCTGCTCGGTGAAGTAAACGCCGATCGGGCCATACTGCAGCTGCATAACTGCTTCGCCGTCATACCACTGATCAAAGAACGCCAGCAGATTTTCCGGAGTCTCGCATGCGCTTGTGATGCTCAGGTTGCCGCTGTTTGTACCGCCGCCGGTACGCACCGTCACATTGTAGGAGCCATCCGGACCCGCCAGTACCGGAAGGAATACATAATCATCCGCATAGTCGCCCATCAGTTCTTCGATATACCACCAGGTACCTACACCCACATAGCCCTGCTGGCATTTTGCCATATACTGTGTATCAGACTGGCTGAATACCTCGACGTCGATCAGGCCGTCCGCATACCAGTCATGGAAATAGGTAACCGCCTCGCGGTATCCGTCCGTTACGCAGGCAAAACCAACTTCGCCGTCGATCACCTGGATATCACTGATAACATCATTCGGCCAGTTCGTGAAACCAAAGCCGGCGTAGAAAATGTTCTGTCCCCAGCACCACTGGTCAAAGCCGAAGCTCATCGGGATGGTAGAACCAGCGTCATTGCCATAATACTTCGCGCTCATATCATTCTCCTGGAATGCAACCAGCGCGTCATGCAGCTCATCCAGAGTCGTCGGAACCTCCAGTCCAAGGTCGTCCAGCCACGCCTTATTGATCATGCTGAACTGCGGAATCGTGTAGATTGAGTAGTCCTCTTCGTCGCCGATACCAGCAGTTCCCATCTGCTCTGCTGCCGGAAGTCCATAGATGCCGCCGTCGTCCATGGTGATCGCAGAGCGGATATCCGGATGCTCTTCCAGGATCGCGGTCAGGTTCGGCATATACTCCTCTGTGATATACGGAGTCAGGTCAATAAATGTGCCGTCGTCGCCATACTGCGCCAGGTCATAGTTGCTGAAGCCTACACCGATGAAGGCGTCCGGCAGCGTATTGCCCGCGATGCGGATGCTGACCTGCTCGGAAACACTGTCGCTCATCGTATCCCAGTTGATAGTAATGCCGACATTGTCCGCCATCTCGTTTAATACGGTATTGTCGTCATAGCCTGCGCTCAGTGCGGACTGCGCGCCTACGATGGAAAACTCGGTCTGTCCCTCTGCCGCCTTCGCCGTAAGCTCAGCTGCGCCGCCGACCATTCCTGCCAGTGCAAAGCTGGCTGCTCCCGCTGCGGAACCCTTCAAAAAGTCTCTTCTGGTAATTGTTGCTGTCATGATTGTTTCCTCCTTATATTTTTGATATATTTGATTTTTTGATTGTTCATTCGCTGTTGTGTTTTCGTGTCATTTCACTCTGTATTGCTTTTCTATCCATCAATCTGCGCGGCACAATCGGCTCGCGCAGATGAGAAACCGATCTATTTCAAATCAACCCTTGACCGCTCCGGCCATGAAGCCCTTCTCAAAGTATTTCTGAACAAACGGATATACCACAAGCATCGGAACTGCCGCCACTACAATCGAACAGAACTTCAGCATCTCGGTCAGCTTGTTCAGCTCGGCATATCCGCCAGAAATCGTGCTGGCCTGCGCCGCGGTCGTGCTCGACTGGATCAGGATGCTGCGCAGTACCAGAGCCAGAGGCGCCTGTTCGGAGGTCAGGTAAATCAGAGAAGTAAACCAGTCGTTCCAGTAAGCCACCATGCTGAACACCACCATCACGGCCATGATCGCGCGGGAGAGCGGGATGATCATCTGGAAGAAAATCTGGAAATGTCCTGCCCCGTCGATGCGCGCCGCCTCCAGAACCTCTCCCGGAAGGCTGTGCTCAATGTAGTTCCGGACGATGATCATATTGCCGACTGCCACGCCGCCCGGCAGGAACAGCGCCCACATATTGCCAATCAGTCCGGTATCTCTTACAACCAGGTAGGTTGGGATCAGTCCGCCGCCAAAGTACATGGTAATGATAAAGAAGATACTGATCAGTTTGCGCCCCGGCATATTGTGCTGGCTGAGCGGATATGCTGTCAGGTAAATCATAATCACGGAAAAGAGTGTACCGACTACGGTATACTTAAAGCTGTTCAGCAAGCCCATCAGAATGCTGTCATCTGCGAACACCGCTTTGTAGCCGTCCAGGGTAAACCCGCTTGGGAAAAAGAAGGTCTTCCCGGCATATACATCATAAGGATCGGATACAGAGGCAATCAGTATGTAAAAAAGCGGATAAAGAACGATCAGCATTATGGCCGTACATATAATCACCAGAATGATATCGCTGGTCTTGTCCGAAAGTCCATGCAATTTCTGCGTCTTCATTGTTCTTCTCCTTCCTTCTATACAAATGTGACATCGGACGCTTTGGAAGCGATCTTGTTCACGATAATCAGCAGAATGATATTAATCACCGTATTGAACAGGCCGATTGCTGTCGAATAGCTGTACTTCGCGTTTTCAATACCCTGCTGGTAAACATATACCGAAATCACATCGCTGGTCGCCTTGTTCAGGTCTGTCTGTAAAAGCCACACTTTCTCGAAACCGACATTCATCAGGCCGCCCGCGCTCATGATCAGGTTCAAAACCATCATCGGAACCAGGGCCGGAAAATCGATGTTCTTGATCCGCTGGAACATGGAAGCGCCGTCCACTTTCGCCACCTCATATAAGGTCGTATCTACGCTGGCCAGCGTCGCCAGATAAATGATCATTCCCCAGCCTGCGTCCTGCCAGATGCCTGACGCAATGTAGATGGTGCGGAACGCGGTACTCTGTGTCAGGAAATCAATCTGTGTCCCCAGAAGCAGGTTAATCAGTCCGCCGGAAGGACTCAGGAAAATCCGAAGCATACCACAGATGATCATGGTTGAGATAAAGTGCGGCGCATAGAGAACGGTCTGTACGACTCTCTTATAGCGGTGGAACCGCAGCTGGTTGATCGCCAGCGATAAGATGACCGGAATCGGAAAGCTCCACAGCAGACTGTACAGACTGAGCAGCACCGTATTCCGAATCATGCGGATGCAGTTTGGCGAAGAGAAAAATCTCTGGAACCATTTCAGCCCCACCCATTCACTTCCCAGGTATCCTTTGCTCGCCTTGTAATCCCGAAACGCGATCTGGATGCCATACATCGGAATGTACTTATAAATGATAGTAATGATAATCGGTATCAGCAGCATAACATACAACTGCCAGCTCTGCCTCAGCCGTCGGGCCAGTGAAGCCCCTTTTTTCTTCTGTCCTGGTTTCCCTTCCATGTTGCCGGCTTTTTTCGCCGCGGTTGCCTGAACACTCACAAGAATCCCTCCTTACTTTGATTGGCCCGGATGGCATTGGAACCATTCTTTCATTTCCTAACCTCAGGGCCATCTTTTTTGTATAACGTTTCACGCCTCTTTCAAATAATATTCCCTGCGTTCCGGCCAGGGAATTCTTTCGTGAAACGTTATATTTATCTGTTGACCGCATCATACACCATTACTAGGGCAATTGTCAACCGTAATTTGTTGTTTTGGTACACGATCTCTGTTTTTCACAAAATTGTTTTGTGTGTTTTGTCTGTTTTGCACAATCCGCGACCGTTGTTTTCATTTCATAACGTTTCACCTAAATTTCATGAAACCACTTTACAAATACGGATTTGCGAGATATAATATAACTGTCAATACATCAGACAGCTGCGGAGCTCTCCGAAGCCCCCGCTTTTCAGAGGCTGTCAATGTGAATGGATATATGAAATTTCATGAAACGATATAAAGGAGCAGCATCATGACAGAGAAGAATGTTTCACCCACCATGAAGGACGTCGCGAAGGAGGCGGGCGTTTCGCTTGGCACCGTGTCCAAGGTCGTAAACGGGATTCCGGTCGGAAAGGATTATCAGAAAAAGGTAGACGCCGCCATCCACAAGCTGGATTACCGGGTCAACAGCTACGCGCAGGGGCTGAAGTCGAATAAAACACAGACCGTCGCCTTTTTGGTACCGGACACGATCAACCCATTTTTCGGGGAACTGACCTTCTACGTGAACCGTGAGCTGGCGAAAAACGGATATCGCATGCTGCTGTGCGCGACACAGGCCAGCCAGGAGATGGAACAGGCTCTCCTCGACATGGCGGAGCAGAACCGGGTAGACGGCATCATCTGCATTTCTTATAATGAAGGGCTTCAGATCCGTGAAAGTACCCGTCTCGTGACCATCGACCGGCACTCCGGCGTCGTATCCCCCTGTGTAGCCAGCGACAACCTCACAGGCGGGCAGCTCGCCGTGCGGAAGCTCGCTGAGTTCGGCTGCAAACGCCTGCTGCACATGAGCATCAGCTCCGCTCTTCCCAATGAGGCGACCAAGCGGCGGGACGGCTTTGTCAGCGCCTGTGTCTCCATGGGACTCGACTACCAGATGCTCTGTCTGACAGACGGCACGCCTTATTCCGTATTTTACGATTTTCTCACAGAACATATTACAAACGGTAAGCTTGACTTCGACGGCATCTTCTGCGGAACGGACACTCTGGCCCGCCTTCTGATCGTAAAGCTGTATGAGCTCGGCATCCGCGTCCCGCAGGACGTGCAGGTCATCGGGTTCGATGGGATAAAGGATTATGCTACCGGCAAGTATTATTGTTCCACCATCGTGCAGCCCATCGAGCAGATCGCCCAGACCAGCGTCAATCTGCTTTTGAATTCCGACTTATCAAAGGCGCCCCCGCTCGTATGCCTGCCGGTGCATTATGTCAATGGAGGAACGACGCGGGAATAAAGGGGATTCGCCCTTTTCATTTTGCATCATATCTGCTATACTAATGCAAAACAATTCAGAACAGCATCAACATGGAAAGGGACTTTTGAAATGCAGAAATTCAAACGCATCGCCGCAATGCTCGGCGTGATTTTTCTGATTGGCATATATGCCGTCACACTGATTCTCGGCCTGACCGCCAGCCCGGCGGCTCAGAATATGCTGATGGCTTCTATCGTATGTACCGTTGTGATTCCGGTACTTCTCTATGCCATGATGCTGGTCGCGCGTGTCCTAGGGCATTCAGAAGAAGAGCCGCCGGCCGAAAATGAGAAGAAAAAGAAATCATCCTCTGATGAGAAAAAGAAAATCAATCATTAAAACAGAATCGCGCAGGCACATGAAACACAGGTCTGCGCGATTTTTCTATGATTTTGTTTTTGTACATCTCACAGCAGGCAGGATACTCTGTTCTGAATCGTTACTGCCATCCTGTCTTCCATCACCGGATGTCATACACACTCCGCAGCCTCAGCTTTGAAGCATCGCCGCTTTCGATCTTCACGCGCTTTGTGCCTGCGTTCATATCAAAATAGTTATCGGAAAGAATCAGATCCTCGTTCTCATTCCGAATCTCAACACTCTTCGCGTAAGCGGAGGCCGTCACTTCAATCTCATCGCCGATCACCTGACAGGTCAGCTGCGGGTCTTCGTAACGGAAGTATTTCGGATAAGAGAAATTCACCGTTCCGGAGGAAATCACCGTTCCATCCTTCTCCATCTCATAGCTGATGTATTCGCGGTAAATGTCCGCGTCCGGGAATTCCACCTTATCCAGCCAGACACTCGTCAGCGCCGGTACGGTAAGCTGATTTTCTCCGCTCTGTAATATTTTCGCGGACGGGTCGCGCAGCGCCCAGCGGACGGTCACATCCGCGTCCTGCATCGTCTCATTCGCAACATTCAGGCGGATGGACTTTTCAAATGTAAAATGCTCACGCACCAGGTCTTTACCGGATGTCACTAGCCCCTGCTCCTCACAGGAGAGCATCAGCGGGGCAAAGAAGCGCTTCGCGTAGTAGTGCAGGGCTTTCAGGCGGCCGCAGTAGTCAATCGACGACCAGGACGCCACCGGCCAGCAGTCGTTGAGCTGCCAGTACACGGCTCCCATGCAGCGCCCGCGGTTGCGGCGGAAATGCTCGACGCCATAGCGGATACCGTCCGCCTGCAAAAGCTGCGAGGCGTACAGCACCGTCTGAAAATCGGACGGATAGCGGTAGGTCTGCTGCATATAGTTCATAATCTTGCCGTTTGCGCTGCCGTTGCGCTGGTGGCGCTCCATGATATAAGAAAAAATATTATAATCCGCCGGGTCGTCGCTGATCCGCTCGATGGTCTTCATCGACGGGAAGGACTGAAAGCCAAACTCCGAGAGATAGCGGAAGTAGTATTTCCGATACTCGGTAAACGGCTTGTCCCCATGCCATACCTGCCAGTAATGGACGTCGCCCCGGTTCGGATCCTGCGGGTCGTCAAAGCAGCCGCCGGACGACGGGCTGGACGGCCAGTAAAAGGTCTGCGGGTCATATTTGGCCAGTTCCTCCGGAATCACGCGCTCGTACATAAACAGGTAATCGCGCACCTCCTGCGGCTTTGTTACCCAGGAATTCCGCTCCGCGACAAAGGATTCCATCTCATTGTTGCCGCACCAGAGCCCCAGGCTCGCGTGATGGCGCAGACGCTTGATGTTATCCGCGAATTCCGCGCGGATATTTTCTTCAAACTCCGGCGTCAGGTCATACACAGCGCAGGCAAACATGAAATCCTGCCACACTACCAGGCCCAGCTCATCACAGGTATCATAGAACCAGTCCTCCGGATAATAGCCGCCGCCCCACACGCGGATAGAGTTAAAATTCGCCCATTTCGCTTTTTCCAAAAGCGTCCGTGTCGTCTGCGGCGTCACCCGTCCCAGCAGATGGTCTTCCGGAATATAATCCGCGCCCATCGCGAAAATATCCACGCCATTGACCTGACAGGCAAACGACTCGCCCCACTCATCCTTCTCACGGTGCATCGTCATCGTGCGCAGGCCAATGCGGCGCGTCCATGTGTCCAGAACAACCTCACCGTCCAGCATTTCCACCGATACGGTATACAGATTCTGTTCCCCGTATCCATTCGGCCACCAGAGCTTTGGCCAAGAGATCATAAGCTCCAGTTTTCCCGAAGCGCCGCATTCGGTTATGTAAGATTTCCCATCCGGATCGGTCACCGTCATGCGGTAAGCAAATGCTCCGTTTCCTTCCATGCGCATACGGGCAATGAATGAACTGCTCCAGTCAGCAAAAGCCTTTGCCCGAAGTCTCACCTTCCCGCCCTGATGCTCCTGTGTCACATATACGCTCTCAATCCTGCCTATACTGATCCCCAGCAGAGACACCGGGCGATACAGGCCGGCGTCCGGCAGATGCGCGCCCCAGTCCCAGCCAAACATACAATGTGCCTTGCGGATATGCACGAAGCCGTCCATCGCGTCCTCCGTGCCGCGGGTCGGGCGCTCTTTGTATGCCTCGGCAATATATTTCGTCGGCGAATGGAAAACGACGCGCAGCTCATTCCCTTCCGCCTTCAGATACTCCCGGAAAGCTCCCTTCACTTCATATTCCCAGACGCGGTGCATATTGCAGGGAGACCCCAGCAGCTGACCATTCAAATAGACATCCGCGATCGTATCCACCCCGTCAAAACGCAGGAGTACCCGCTCACAGGCAAACAGCTCCTGCGGGCAGTCAAACTCCGTCACATACTCATAATCCTTATCCATCAGGCGAAGCGCCTGATCCTCATTGTCTTTCCAGAACGGATCCTCCATCCGCCCTTCCCGGAGCAGATCTGTATACACCGTCCCCGGCACCACGGCAGGAATAAAATCCGTCGTACCCACTTCCCTCAGTTTCCAGTTGTCTCTAATCTCCTGTCGTATCATTGTGTCCTCCCAGATTTTTCGTCTTAATCACCTAATCCTTTGTTTCACTCTTTCCTTTATATTTACCACATATTACGCAAAATGTCTTGTGTTTTTTCTGCCGATTGATAATATAATTGCCGTAACAGTTCAGGACAGCACCAAAATGAAAAGACAGGCTGTGCAGATTTATCTGCTAAAGACTGTATTTTCATTTTGGGATGGGCGGAACGCCCATCAAGCCACAGACATATGGCGCGTAGCGGCATATAGCCTGCATAGCAGGCGGTCTGCGGCCTGCTGTCCTGAACAGCTACAACTTATCATTTGATTACTCATTCCGTATAATTTACAAAACAGGAGGGGATGAACCCCTCCTGCCTTTATGAGGAAATTATTATGAAAGAAAATACTCAGAATTAATTCGCCTCAGCCCTTCACGCCGCCAAGCGCCACACCGGCTACGATGTACTTGGAGAGGATCAGGTAGACGATCACCAGCGGGATGATGGCTACAAACAGACCTACATATACCACGCCGTAGTCGGTACGGAACTGGTTGGAGCTCAGCAGCTGTACGAACATTGGCAGCGTCTTTTTCGAGTCTGTGGTCAGGATAACCGTCGGGGTAAACAGGTTGTTCCACTGCGCAATGAACTGAAAGATCGCCTGCGTCGCTACCGCCGGTTTCAAAATCGGCATGACAACGCTGTTGAAGGTACGCAGCTCACCGGAACCGTCGATGCGGGCCGCTTCAATCATCTCGATGGAAAGAATGCTCTCCATGTACTGCTTCATGAAGAAAACAACCGTCGGCGCCGCGATCGTCGGAATGATCAGCGGAATATAAGTATCAATCAGGCCCAGCTTTAACATGAACCGGTAAAAACCGATGATGGAAATCTGGCTCGGCACCATCATGACTGCCATGATAAATGCCCACGCATACTTTTTCAGCTTAAAGTCATATACATGCACACCATAGGCGGTCATGGAGGAAAAGTATACGGAAAGGATAGTACCCGGCACTGTAATAATCAGGGAATTCAGGCACGCTCTCTGCAGTGTAATCTGCATACCGTTCTGCTTCGCCAGCAGGTTCTTCCAGTTTTCCAGGAAGTGCGTGGACGGAATCAGGGACAGGCCGGACTGGATCGCCTCGGACGTTCTGGTCGCGTTCATGCACAGGATCAGGAACGGCAGCAGGGAGATGCAGCAGAAGATAATGCAGACGACCATCCGAAAAATTCTCTGGTTCCTCAAGTGGCGCAAATAACTGTCTTTATACTGCATTATTTCGCACCTGCCTTTCTTCTCTGTTTCTCAAGCTTTTTCAACTTCTTCTCTTCCTTATCGCCCATAAAGAAGAACAGAAGCAGGCTGACAGCCAGCGTAATCACAAACAGGAATACCGATACCGCCGCGGCCTTTCCTACGTCACTGTTGTACAGACGCATGATATACATGGCCATGGTCGTCGTCATATCATTTGGCAAACCCTTCAGACCAGTCTCGGTTACGTTGAACAGAGCCGGGATATCGTACATCTGCAGACCGCCGATTGCGGAGGTTACCAGCGTGTACAGCATAATCGGCTTCAAAAGCGGCAGCGTGATGTCGGTAAACTTTTTCCAGCCTCCCGCGCCGTCGATATCAGCCGCCTCGTAGAGGCCGGGGTCAATACCCAGCACACCGGAGATCAGCAGAATTGAGGTATTGCCATACCACATCCACCACAAAATCAGAGAAATCAGTCCGCGGCTGCCCGCCACGCTTGACATAAAATCAAAATTCTCAGACAACAGTCCGATGCTCTTAAGAGCAAGTGTAATCGGTCCATACTGTGAAAACAGGTTCTTAAACAGGACAGATACAGATGCTGCCGTAATCACGCTCGGCAGATATATGATAACCTTGATGGCACCGGTTCCCTTGATCTTTACTTTCGTATCGGTCAGCCAGACCGCCATCAGAAGGGAAATCAGAATCTGCGGAACGAAGTTGCAGCCCCACATTACAAGGGTATTTTTCAGATACTGAAGCACATACGCGCGCTCACCGGCCGCCAGTCCGAAGATATTCAGGAAATTCTGAATGCCGGCAAAGCTGATCACCTCGCGCCCATTGCGCTTATAATACGACAGAGTACTGTAATAAAAAGTGCTGATTAACGGATATAGCTGAAAAATCAGGTATGTAATGAAAAACGGCGCTATGAACAGATAGCCATATTTTCCATAGGTAACTTTCTTCTTCTTTTTCTTTTTCATAATACCTCCTGTCCATTATCCGGAATCCCACCGGGCGGAAGTCCCGTAACGATACCCCCTGCGGCAAATGCGTGATCGTATCAGGAACCGGTAATGAAGAATGTGCTGCTCCTTCTCGTCCGGAAGAAGCAGCACACTTTCATCAAATATTATAGTAAACGACGCAAGTCGTTTTACTTTGCGCCGGACGCAAGGCTACGTAAGTAGCCATTCCTCATGCGTCCGTGTGCATCCTTTATAGTGAATGACAAAAGAATTTTGTCGTTCACTATAATTTTCAGAAAAGCAGTTTTCCAGACGGATTACTCTACGCTCAGGTAAGAGTAGGTATCATGGATGGATGCGGTCAGGTCAGCAAGCGCAGTCTCCAGATCCTTCTCGCCGGTCGCGTAAGCCTGGCACTCGGTATCGAGCAGGGACAGGATCGTCTGATCCTCTGCCGTTACAGTCGAAGCGTCGATCGCGTCTGCCTTGTCATAGAAGAACTCGATGAAGTTCTGTCCAGCGTCTGTGTACATATAGCCATTGCCGTCTGCAGAAGCGCCGCTCTCGATGATCTGCGCAATCGCCTCGGTGTTGTTTACATAGTCAGAGTTCTGTGCGTTGATCGCTACCATACCCTCTGTGTTGCAGGCAAGATACTGCATAATCAGAGCTGCCAGCTCGGTATCTGAGCAGCCTGTGGTAGCCGCCAGGCCTGTGCCGCCCCAGAAGCACTGCTCCTGTGCCGGAACAAGGATGGTCTGACCCTGCCATGTAGAGGAAAGGCTCCAGTATACAAACCACGGGCATCCGAAATATGCCAGCGCCGCGTTGCTCTCTGTGCCGTCGCCGTCCATGTTTGCGTACCAGTCCGCGCTCCACTGGGATGTGTTGTAGGTCAGGTCTTCGTCATACAGCGTCTTTGCGGTCTCAAGGTATGTAGTGATGTTCTCATCCAGTGTAATGACATCGTTCTCATCATAGAAGCCAACCTCACGGGAGTTCATGAGGGATCTCTTAATCTCATCATAGCCGGAGAACAGCTTGCAGGTGCCGCCGGAAGCCTCGTTTACTTCGCGTGCTGTCTCAAGGATGGTGTCAAGATCTGCGAACTTCGCTGCGATCTCGTCCGGATCCGTTGTTCCAAGATAGGTAGCCGCCAGATCTGCACGTACTGCGTAGCAACCCGGTGTTGCCTGCCAGAACAGAGCCTTTACATTGCCGTCATAGTCAGAGCCAAGGTCTACATTGTACTGATACATATTGACCATATCGTCATCTGTGATGCCGATATCCGCAACATTCAGCAGCCAGTCGCTGTTGGTATACTTCTGTACATAGTCAACCTCAAGACCCATCAGATCCGGATACAGTTCATTGCTCGGATCGTCAAGGACTGCGTCAAGCTTGGTCTGATAGTAGTCAGAGCCGCCTGTGTTTACGAATACGATTCTTGAATACTCATCCGGATATGCCGCTGCGAATACCGTGTCAAGAATGGTCTTGATATCATCGTTCCAGCCCCATACGACGAACGCGCCGTCTGCGGAAGCGTCACCAGTGACAGTGTTTTCCGGCTCGGTCTCTTCCTCAGCCAATGCCGGAACTACGAACATGCTTGCCGCGATCGAGCTGGCTGCAACCGCTGCGGACCCACGCAGAAAATCTCTTCTGGATATTGTTCTCATTGTGATATTCCTCCTTTAAAATAGTGGTGTGTGGTCGTGCGTAAAAGACCCGCACGACATTTTATGCTACGCGAATCGCTTCGCGATAACAATCTAAATCTTTTTCACCGTCTGTCCCTTTAATAAGCTGCCCGGAACGGTATGAATCACAGGAGCTGTCAGCATCGGCCGTTCAATCTCCGCAATCAGGCTCTCCGCCGCGAGACGTCCCAGCGCCTCCATGTCCTGGCGGACGGTCGTCAGCCTTGGCTCGCTGTACTGAAGTGCGCGGATGCCATCGTAACCGGCTACCGAGATATCCTCCGGAACCCGCAGGCCTCTGGCTCGGATCGCATTGATCCCGCCAAATGTAGCCACATCATCCGGGTAAAGAATACAGGTCGGCGGCTCTCTTAAGGAAAGCAGCTCTTCCGTCTTCTGATAGGCGAGCTGCCGATCCCGGTACAGGCTGGGCTGAATGTACTCGTCCGGGACAGCCGCCCCGTATTCTTCCATACAGCAATAATAGGAAGCCAGCCTCTGCCGCGTCACCCGCCCTTCATCCCCATGGATGTAAGCGATTTTTCTGTGACCCTGCTCTAAAATATACTTCATCAGCTGCGTCATACCGCTTGTATTGTCTGAAACGACCGCCGTGCGGTTGTCAGCAATGTAGTCAACGGTAACCACCTTCACGCTGCTCTGCAGCAGCTCCAGGATCTTCGGATTTGAATAATCAAAGCAGGCAATCGCCACCCCGTCAAATCCACGGTACTGCGCACGCTCTACATAGGATATGTCCGCTGAGGTCGTATTCAGAAAAGTAATATCGAATCCTCTGGACTCCGCAGTGATTTTCAAACTCTCCAGCACGCCGGAGAAGAAATCATGAGTAAGGCCGCTGTGCGCCGCATCCTCGAAGAGAACGCCAATGTTGTAGCTGCGGTTCGTCTTGAGATAGCGGGCTGACATATTCGGGAGATACCCCATCCGGTCCGCAGTCTCTCTGACCTGCTTTTTTGTCTTCTCACCGATATCCCGGTGATCGCTCAATGCCTTACTGACAGTCGCTACAGATACTCCGCAGGCTGCCGCAATCTCCTTCATGGAAACCATGCTTTTCTCCTCTGCTTGTCAAATCCGTCTTTACTTAAACGATTTCTTGATTACATTAAACAGCATTTCGTTCATTTTGTCAACAACTTTTTTTGTCATTTTCACATTTTGGTTATTTTGTATTTTTTTGTCGTATCATATTTGTGCATCTTTCCTTTTTTCATTTTCGCTGTTTCGAAACGAAGGAGATGCATCAGAAATTTTTTCGTTTTCCGGCAGGCTGTTTTCTAAAACGTTTTCTTTTTTGTCTCCTGTCAATCGCACAGAGGACGGGTGCCCTCCTGTTCGCTGGAAAACTCGTCTCGCGGCCCTGCGCGTCAGACAAAAAGGGATGCCCTTCTGCGGCATCCCCTGACCTTTTCTTTCGCTGTCATAACCGCTCGGCATCCTCCCGGTTATACGCAATCTATTTATGATTTATTTACCCGCTTTACGATATCGCGGTAGTTTGCCCCAAAAAGGGAGCGATAGACCCGTTCGCACTCCCCGAAGTCCAGCTCCGGCTGTGTGGAAAGCAGTTCCAGACAATCTCCTCCCTGCTCGATATGAATCCCAGTCTCGCAGAAACCGCTGTGCAGGAAAAACGCTTTTGATCCGTCCTCTGACTCCTCGTTCTCCAGAAAAAACTGCCGGCCGTCATACAGCTCCCGGATCAGCTCCAGAGCCGCGCTTCCGAGGCCCTGCCCGCGGTATTTTTCAGCAATCGCCAGATAGTCGAGCAATACCAGCCTTTCTCCATATGCCAGAATCGCAAAGCCGACCGGCTTCCGCTCTTCTCTGATGAGGAGAATTTCCATCTCCCCCATGGCGGCTCTGCGCTCAATCAGGGAGAATTCCTGCCGTCCTTTGAGCGGAAACGTCTTCTGATACAAATCCAGGATAAATTTTTTATCCAGACTGCCCGCCGTACAAATGTCCATACCCACTACCCGCTTAATTTGTTTTGCTCAGATATTCTTCTATATTATTCACAGCTTCCTGCTCATCGGCGCCATCCGCGGTAACCAGAACCTTATCCCCCGTGTCAAGCCCCAGTGTCATCATGCCCATGATACTTTTCGCATTGACGTTTCTTCCATTGCTTTCGAGGTGAATTTCACTCTCATACTGGCTCGCCACCTGTACCAACATAGCGATCGGCCTGGCCTCCAGTCCGCGTGGAAGTTGAATCGTGATTTCCTTTTTTGTCATAATATTTCCTCCTTATTTCTTACCTGCTCTGCCAGTTGGCCAAGCTTCCTCAGCCTGTGGTTCACTCCGGACTTTCCGATGGGAGGTACCAGCATCTCCCCCAGCTCCGCTAACGAAGCGTCCGGATTCGCCAGCCGCAATCTGGCGATCTGCGCGAGGTGTGGTGGAAGCTGTTCAAAGCCCACGGTGTCACGCAGGCAGCGAATATCTTCCATCTGTCGTACAGACGCATTTACGGTTTTGTTGATATTGGCAGCCTCACAGTTCACCTTACGGTTCACCGAATTTCTCATCTCCCGGACAATCCGGATATTCTCCAGATTCATCAGCGAGACATGCGCCCCCATAATATTCAGCATATCAACGATCTGAGCTCCTTCCTTAATATATACAATGTAATGGCTTTTACGCTGTACAATTTTGGCATCCGGCCCAAAGGATCGAATGAGCGTCTGAAGCTGATCCGCATACTCACAGGACGAACAGGCAATCTCGAAATGATAGGACTTCTCAGGATTGCTGATCGAGCCGGAGCAAAGGAAAGCTCCCCGAATATAGGCTCTGCGGCAGCAGGGCTGCTGCACGAGAATCGGATTCGCGCACACGGCGTCCGTCAGATATCCGTCCGCGTTCGCCATCTTCAGAGCACAAAGCACTTTAAACGCCGCTTCCGTATTTTTCACCAGAACCGTATAGATTCGCTCACTCTTTTTTTCATTTCTATGTATATGCGCTGAGACATCAACACTTATATTAAATGTTTTTTGTAATAATGTAAAGCTTTTTCTTGCCAATAAAAAATTTTCGGTGCGGATTTTTATCCCGCAGCTGCCTTTTTGAGCAAAAATCTCCCCCGCCATACCAATGATCGCCGCCAGCTCCGCCAGATTACAATGGCGGGCGGGCGCGATCTGAGCAGCGAGCTCCTGCCGCACATCCTGGGAAAATGACATCGCATCTCACCCCTTAACGCATATCCCTGTGTCAGCCGCAATCCTCTTCCGCGAACGTTCCAAGCATCCGGATCTCCGGCTCCAAGAGTACGCCGAACGCTTCATATACGCGGGCGCGCACATCCGCAATCAGCTTCCGGACATCCCCGGCTGTCGCACCGCCCCGGTTGACGACGAAACCACAGTGCTTTTCCGACACCTGCGCCCCTCCGACCGTATATCCTCTCAATCCGGCGTCCATGATCAGTTTTCCTGCAAAAAAACCTTCCGGGCGCTTAAAGGTACTGCCCGCGCTCGGAAATTCCAGCGGCTGTTTCTGTACGCGCTGCTGCTTTAATTCTTCCATGCGGGCACGAATTGCTTCCGCATTTCCGTCCGTAAGGGCAAGCGACGCGCCCAGCACAATCCACCCGTTCGCAGGCACCGTGCTCCGGCGATAGCCCAGCGCAAGCTCTGACACCGGTATCTCCAGAAGCTCTCCCTCCCGGTTCAGAACCGTCGCGGAAACCAGCACATCCTTCATCTCACCGCCATAGGCGCCCGCATTCATCACAACCGCGCCGCCCAGCGTCCCCGGAATCCCGGAAGCAAATTCAAACCCGATCCATCCGGCTTCCAGGGCGCGCTTTGCGATCACCGAAAGCATCGCGCCGGATTGCGCCTGAATCCTGTTCCGCGAAGAAATCTCTATCCCGCTGAAATTCTTATACAGCTGCAGCACCAGTCCCCGATAACCCTGATCAGAAACCAGCAGATTGCTCCCGTTGCCGATCACATAAAACGGATACTCCATCTCACGGCAGAGCTTAACAATCCTCCGTACCCCCTCCGCTGTCGTCGGCGCGGCAAAGTAATCCGCCGGCCCGCCGATGTGAAAGGTGGTATGCTTCTTCATACTCTCCTGTTCAAGGATACAATCCTCCCCGGCTGCTTCCCGCAGCAATGCTCTCATATCCGGCATGAAATCCTCCAAATCCTGTTATTCTTTTCTTATTGCGCCATCGCTGCGTGCCAACGGCGCACCTTTGGCAGCTGCCGAAGCAAAGCGCCGCATCAGGCGAGTACCCCGCTTACGCGAATGCTTTCCACCGCCTCACGAAGCTGCTCCGGCGGAAGCACAAGCGCAAACCGCACATACCCTTCCCCAAGGGAGCCAAAGCTGCTTCCCGGCGTACAGATCACTCCCGATCTTTCCATCAGAGTCAGACAGAAATCGGCTGAATTCGCGTAGCCCTCTGGCAGCGGCGCCCAGACAAACATGGTGCCTTCACTGTCCGGCACCTCCCAGCCGATCGAGCGGAGACCGCCGCACAGCGCCTGATTGCGCTCCTCGTACAGCTCTCTCTGGCGCAGGACACTGTCAAATGAACCGTTCAGGGCAGCGATCGCGCCATACTGCACCGGCAGGAACGTGCCATAGTCGTACTGCGTCCGAATCGCCCGGAACCTCCGGATTACCTCTGCGTTGCCGACCGCGAAGGAAACACGCGCGCCTGTATAGTTAAAGGTTTTTGAGAGAGAATAAAACTCGATCCCGACTTCCTTTGCCCCTTCATAAGAAAGGAAGGAGCCGCACGTCCTGCCCCCGTAAACGATATCCGAATACGCGCTGTCGTGCAGAATTATAATATGATATTTTTTCGCAAAGGCAATCAGCTCCCGGTAAAAGGAATCCGGCGCCACGCGGCAGATCGGGTTCGCCGGATAGCTCACCACCATCAGCTTCGCCCGCCGCGCCACATCCTCCGGGATGTCCGAGAATCTGGGGAGGAATCCGTTTTCCTCATACAGCGGATACTCCCAGAGCTCGGCGTCGCACAGCTGCGGCCCAATGCCGAAAATCGGATAACCCGGATTCGGCACCAGCACCAGGTCGCCGGGATTGCAGAGCGTCCAAGCCAGGTGCGTCATCCCTTCCTGCGAGCCGTAAAGCTCCATAATCTCATTTTTTTCCAGCTTTACCCCAAAGCGGCGGTCATAGAAGCCCTGCAGCGCCTCGATCAGCTCCGGCAGCTCCACCAGAGAATATTTGTAATTCTGCGGATCCTTCGCGGCGGCGCAGACTGCATCGATGATATGCTGCGGCGGCGCAAAATCCGGCGTCCCCACAGAAAGGTTCCAGACCTTCCGCCCCTGCCGCAGCAGCTCATTTTTCTTCTCATTCAGAGCCGCAAAAATTCCTTCTTCCATGTGTTCCGCTTTGTCTGAAAATGTAAAATCCATTTCTTTTTCCTCCTGTCAGGCAGCTTTCCTGCGCATTCCTTTTTTGCGCTTTCTCTCTGCCGTACCCCATGCGCAGGTTCCCAGAAACAGCGCCGCAGAGACCAGCGTAATGCCGGTTCCCAGCCACAGTCCGGATGGCGTATAGTTCATTTCGATTGAATGCGTCCCCTCTGTCAGGTGAACGCCGATCAAAGCGCCGCCCACACAGGAGAATTCCGTCTCTTCCCCGTCAACCAGAATCGTCCAGCCTTCGTCATAGGGGATCGTCAGAAGCAGCGTCCCCTCCTCTTTCACATCGATGTCTCCGGTGACATGGCTGCTGTCCACGGACAGATTCTCCAGCTGGCTTTCAGCCAGCGTATCCACGACCTCCTGGTACGCTTCATTGGAACAGGTGTAGATTTCCGCGCGCACCGTCGTCTGCGTGTCTTTCAGCGTCACCGTAAAGTCCGCCAGGTCGCTCTCCTCTGAGCTGTTGATCACATACAGATGATCGGTATAAGTAGAATAGGTCTTCGAAAATTCCGGCGTATTCAGCTCGATTTTTTCCACCCGCGTATCGATGCACATATAGACCTGCTTGTTCTCCGGAATCTTGATCGCGTAGGTTTGCCCGTCCGCCATGTCAATATAGCGATCCAGCACATAGATCGCGTCATGGCCGGTCGCCAGCTCCACAAAGCTGTTCTGAATATCCAGCGGTTCGCCGGAGCTGGTGTCCCACTCCAGAATCGCGTCGTCCACCATAAAGCCAAGGGAAAGCGCGTTGCTATTCTCATAGAGAGTCAGCTCCCCGTCTGAGTCAACCTTCTCAAACTGGTAAAAGGTATCGGAAATGCCGGACGGCGTCGCCACATATTTGATGTCAAAGACGTCATTCATCAGCTTCGTCACGCCGAGATACCCGTTTTTGTTCGTCCGCGCCTCAATGCCAAGGGCATCGCAGAAATCGACGACCGAGCTTTGCATGGTCGAATTAAACATCACCATGGAATTGCCGCCCACGAACATGGTCACATTCCGCATCCTCTGGCGGTCCACCTCGCTGCGGTAAAAGCTGTCCTCCTCCTCATCCAGATCCGCCATCAGCGCCTGATAAGAGGTCTGGTCAGCCAGGTAAATGCTTCTGGTGACGCTCCCATTCTCCGAAATGCCGTAAACCGCGTTCGCCGCGCACTCCACAAACAGAACACAGGCCAGCGCCGCGCGGAATACCGACGGCTTCAGCCGGTTCGCGTATCTTCCTATTAATATGAAGCCAAAATAGAAAAGCAGCAGCCCAATGGAGATCAGGAACAGATAGCCTTCCAGCTCCTGCTCCGGATCCAGATAGCGTACAATCAGAAAGGCAACCGGAGCCGCCACCGCGAACAGAAGCTCCGGGAGCCAGAACTTTTTCAGGTGACTCAGCGCGTCATAAGCCATCACCAGCAGGATCGCGATATAGATAAAAGCGAAGCGGTTCGGCAGGCCGTTCTGCTGGTGGAACCCGTGCCAGATATAGTTTGGAATATTGCAGGCGAAGGAAAACAGCAAAAACGCGCAAAGCCCATAATGCGCCAGCCGCTCCCGCAGGCGGATCTCATGGTCAAACAGATACAGAATCGCCAGCAGAACCGTCGCTACACCGCAGTAGACATTAAGCCCGACCTGCGTGTTGGAAATCGTCACCGGCTCCATAAATGCCATATGGTTTTCCAGAAGCTCCGCGAGACTCTCATAGAACTTTACGACTGTAGGGAACGTGTTGCTTTCCATGGATTCCGACGCGGTCAGCCCCATAAACGCAGGGATCAGAACCAGCGCCGCCATGCCGCCCGCGAGCAGAGAATGCCAGGCGAAGGTCAGGCAGCTTTTGCCAAGGTCCCGCGCCAGGCTGCGGGACGCCGCTGTTTTTTCCGCATTCCTGCCGTATTCCCCCGTCTGGGCAATCCACCGCACCAGGAAATACAGACAGGCAAACAGGCAGAGCATAAAGCCGATATAATAATTGCACCAGAGCCCGTAAAACAAAGCCAGACAGTAAAACTTCCCTTTTCCGCCTTTTACAATCCGCTCAATGCCGTACATGATAAGCGGCAGCATCGCAATGCTGTCTAACCACATCAGATTGAAATAATATCCGATCACAAAATTACTCAGGCCGAACATCACGCCGAATACGACCGGCAGCGCCCCCTGTCCGTCGGCTGGCGGCAGCTCGCCCCCATCCCTGCGGAAGCGTCCGGGCAGCGCTCTTTTCTCCTCTTCTCTCTTATACAGATACCAGGAAAAACAGCCGCCGCACAGAGCAATCTTAAGAAGAATCATCAGATCCATAAAATCGCATACATTCTGAGTCGGAATAAACGCCATCAGAAGGTTCAGCGGGCTTGCCAGATAATAGGCGTAGGTAGACCAGAAATTATAACCAAACCCGCCGGAAAATGAATATAAAAAGGATTCACTGTCCACCAGCTTTTCATGAAAAACAGTGTAAAACGGCAGATACTGATGAAGAGAATCAATAATCAGCAGCGTCTTATCCCCGAACGGCCAGACGCCCATCAGGGCAAAGCCGACCAGCGCCACAATCCCGGTCAGGAAAAAACCTGCCAGAAAGTAATTGCGCGAAACGCATGCGGCAGAGCGCTGCTTTTTCCCTGCTGCTTTCCTTCCGGCAAATCTTCTGGCCAAAAAACCGCGCGCAGTCCTGGCGGTATTCCGGGACGAAGCATTCTGCTGCGTTCCCGTCAAAATGTCCGTGTCCGCCTCCGCAGCCGGATTTGCTGCAGCTGGTTTTGCCGCGGCAGGCTCTTCCTTAAATACAACAAACTTGCTGATCAGGAAATTCAATACCAGAATCACCACCTGTATCAGCAGCTTAGAGGCCATGTTCGGCACGCCCCAGATGCAGACCAGGCACAGCACTCCGAGCACTTCAATCAGCATCGTCCCCAGACGCATACCGATAAAGCTGCCCGCCTCCCGGCACAGCTCCGCAAAAGAATGAGCCCGGTGTTCAAAGACAAACAGCTTATTCACCACATAAGCGAACGCAATCGCGAGTAATACCGCGATCGTATTGGCTACGGTGATGTTAAACCCTGCCAGACACAGCAGATAGTAGGACACCAGATTCACTGCCGTCGTACAGCCGCCCCAGAAAACATACCTCACTGCCTGATTTTGAATTAATTTCTTCATAATACCCCGCATCCTTACACTTTGCCATACGCGCCCGCAGCTGCCCTCTTATCACAGATGGATTTCCCTGCGCAGGCAAAACGAATAAATCACCCGGTCACTGACCGTTTGACCGGTCAGCCGCTCCAGCGCTTTCTGATAATAGTCGATCTGCGTCCGGTAGCGCTTTACCAGCACAGAGCCATCCGCAACCCGGTCTGTTTTGTAATCGACGACCGTAATCTGCCCGTCTTCGAGAAACCAGGCGTCAATAATCCCCTGCACCAATATGGTTTCCTGTGACAGAAGCGGCTTCCCGTCCGGCCTGCGGCCCGGCGCAGACGCCTCCTCTGATTCACCATCCGAAGAAAGCCGTCCGTAAATCTCGTCCGCCGGTACGCCCAGCACAAACGGCTGCTCCCGGAACAGCTTCCCTTCCCGCGCCGCCCGCTCCATTCGCTGTCCGATCTGCGAGCGCAGAAAAGCGGAAATGTCGCTCAGATGAATCATCGCGGCCTCTTCCCCGGACATTTTACCACAACTGATCAATTCTTCCAACTGAAAACGCAGCTCTTCTTTCTCAGAAAATATTAAATTTTCCATAAATGTATGGTAACCCGTCCCGCGGGCGGCGCCGCCCGCCTGTGTATGCATTTTCTGCAGCCGGGCTTCTACCTTCTCCGCTGCGCCGGACAGCTGTGGCGCAGACGGCGTATTTTCGCTCCCGTCCGCATTTCTGTCCGCACACATCATGAAATGAGGAATCAGAGGTACGACCGTTTCCTCCGCGTACAGCTCCTGCGCGTCGTTCTCCTCCATCCGCTGCGACATTTTCTTCAATTCGGAGACCGTGACCTTGCCGGGGATGGCCTGGTTGGCCTCATAGGGATATTCAGTCTCAAAGACCCGCTCCAGATAATCTCTCGCCTGCTCATCCCGGCAGACGTCCGGATCCATCTGCAAAAGGTCCCGCAGGGAGAGAAGCTCTTCTGTGCGCTCCCGAATCTCCTCCCCATCATTGTCGGACGGAGAAAGAAGAAATATACGGAACTTTGCTTCATGATCGCAGGGTGCTTCAACCGGGCTGGCTGTTTCCGTCGAATCGTGGGACGCTTTGATCGGGCTGGTCGTTCCCGTCGGATCGCAAGGCGCTTCGACAAGGTTCGTTCCCGTCAAATTGCGGGGCGTTTCGGGCAAGCTTCCTCTGAAATCTGTAAAAAGTAAATTATCCTCGTCCGGAGCATCCATCAGCGCCGGCACCACCCAGTCCAGATACGCGGACGCGCCCGACAGCCAGGAATACCCCAGCGCCCCGCCTTTTGCCAGCACCGCCGCGTTCTTCCAGGCCGGCAGCCGTTTTTCCAGATTCTTCACGCTTCCGGTCAGAATCAGCTTTTCCTTTGCCCTGGTCATCGCCACATACAGGATGCGCAGCTCTTCCCCAAGATTTTCCGTCGTCAGCTTCTGCTGAATCACTTTTTTCAAAAGCGTAGACTGGCGCATGCGGGGCAGCTCATCCTCTCCCCGCAAAGCATCCTCCCCCGAAAGCGAAGGGCGCGTCACACAATCGCAGGCGATTCCCCATTCCGGATGCAGGACGACACTGCTGCGCACATCCGTTTCGTTGAACTGTTTTCCCATCCCGCTGACAAACACAATCGGAAATTCCAGCCCCTTGCTTTTATGGATGCTCATAATCCGCACCGTATCATCCGCTTCTGAGGCAATATTTGCCTCGCCATAGTCTATCTCATATTTTTGCAGGTTTTCTATATACCGCACAAAATGATACAGCCCGCGGAAGCTGGTTGCCTCATAGGCGACCGCCTTTTCCACAAGCATATCCAGATTCGCCCGCCGCTGTTTTCCGGCAGGAAGCGCGGCCGCGTACTCGCCGTACCCGGTCACCTCCAACAGCTCCCACAAAAGCTGATGCACCGGCGTGTACGCGCATTTTTCACGCAGCGTCTCGTAGACTGCAAAAAAATCCTCCAGTTTCCGCGCGGTTTTGGTATCTGGAACACGCTCCCTGTAGCGCTGGCAGCAATCATAAAAGGAAAGCCCGGCATCTGCTTCCCCGGCAAGGCGGATTTCGGCAAGCTCTTCGTCATTGAGCCGCCCGATCGCGCTCCGCAGTACGGCAGCGAGCGGGATATCCTGCTGCGGATTATCCAGAATCTGTAAATAAGAAAGAACCACGCGCACTTCAGCCGCTGAAAAATAGCCCTTTTGCGAACCGGTAAAGCACGGAATCCCCATATCGGTCAGCACCTCGCCGAAGGTCTCCGCCCAGCCGCTGACCGACCGGAGCAAAATCACAATGTCCCCATACCGCGCCGGGCGAAATCCTCCGCTTTCCTTATCAAGCACCGGCATCACGCCAACCATCCGGCGGATCCGGCTGCCGACCATTCTGGCCTCTTCCCGGCGCAGATTCTCCGCCGGGGAATCTCCCTCGGCCGCGCCTCCGTCCAGCAAAAGAAGCTCCGGCGTCTCTGCCCGGCTTCCATCCGGAAGCAGCGGCGCTTCCGGAAACTCTGCTCCCGCATACAGGGCCGCATCGTCATCGTAAACCACCCCGCCGAGCGGCTCCGTCATAATCCTGCGAAAAACAGAGTTGACCGCTTCAAGCACCTGCGGGCGGCTGCGGAAATTGCGGTGCAAATCAATGCGGCAGCCCGGCTCCTGCTCCGCCCCGGTCCGCGTCCCAGCCGCCCCCATCTCCGCAGCTCGCGCCTCAGTCTCAGTCGCCCCGGTTCCTGTCCCTGTTCGCGCCTCAGCCGCCCCTGTCTCCGTCCCTGTTCGCATCTCATCCGCCCCCGTCTCCGCCATTTGCTCCTCACCCGCGGCAGACGGCTCATACAGGCGGTAGCGGTGGTATTTTTCCAGAAACAGCTCCGGACGAGCCAGCCGGAACCGGTAAATGCTCTGCTTGACATCCCCCACCATGAAACGGTTGTGCGCGCCGATGCCTTTTCCGGAAACGCTGTTCAGAATCAGCTCCTGCACAAGATTGCTGTCCTGATACTCATCCGTCAGAACCTCCTCAAAGGTCTCCGCGTATTCCTGCGCTACCGCTGTAGGGACGAGTACAACATCCGCGCCGTCCGGCATCCGCTTCGCGCTGCCGGGCGATACTGATGCAATGTCCGATGATACTGATGCAGCATCCGCACTGTCCGATAACGCTGACGATGCGTCCGATAATGCCGATGCAGCATCCGCCTGGCCAGGCGCGGCGTATTCCCTTACTTCCCTGCGCACGAGCGCGTTCAGCGCCAGATGCTCCATATCGCCAAAATCCAGAATATTCCGTTCCGCTTTTTTTTCAGAAAGGCGTTTCATGAAAGCTTCGGTCAGCTTCGTCAGGACGCGCACGGAGACGCCGCTTTTTTCATAGCTCTGCCGCAGCGTCTCCATATCGTCATAATAATACCGGTCGCGCAGCGCCTGAATCTGATCCTTGCAGTCGGCGCGCATGGCCTGCACCTGCTGCTTCTTTTCCTCAGAAATGTTTTCATCCTTCTTTGAGCCAAGGCGCGCGAAGCTTCCGGGCTTTCGAAATGCTTCCAGATACCCTTCAAACGAACCACCCCGCTCCAGGCCGTCCACCAGCTCCAGATCAGAAAGCAGCGCTTTCTCATAGGGATACGGTCCATCCGGCTCCTGCGTAATGCGGATGGCTGCTTCGAGCTGCCCGCGGATATCCGCAAGCCGCGCCGCCGTATCCGCTTCGATAAACGCGAACCAGACCGGCCGCCCCTGCTCCCCGGCAGACCAGTCCGTCTCATATGCCCCGCGGCATTCCTGCAGCCACTCCTCCGGAAAAGGCTGCCCCAGCGCGAAATGATAGATCTGCAAAATCATTTCCTCAATCCGGCCATCTTCCTTTCCGGTCGCAAGCTGCTCCAGAAACTCAGTAAACTCCCGGCTGTCGTATGGCTGGCAGGCGACTCCTGCGGCTTCGCTGCCGCCCCGGCTTTCTTCTGTATTCCGGCTGCCTTCGGCAGTACACTCATACGCCTCACTGACAACCTCCTTCACAGCCTCCCGCTCCAGCAGGGTCACCTCGCCCTCGTCTGCGATACGGAAAGCCGGATCAATCCCAATCGTCTGGAAATGATTGCGGAGTACATGCAGGCAAAAGCTGTGAATCGTCGTAATCTTCGCGTTGTGTACCAGCACCAGCTGTTTTTGCAGGCGAATATTGTCCGGGTCGCGCTCTGCACGCTCCTCCAGGGCGTCGCGAATGCGCCCCCGCATTTCCGCCGCCGCCGCGTTCGTGAAAGTAACGACCAGAAGACGGTCGATGTCAACCGGGCTGGTCTCATCCGTGATTCTCTTGATAATGCGCTCTACCAGTACCGCAGTCTTTCCCGAACCAGCCGCAGCGGAGACCAGAATATTCTGCCCCCGCGCGTCAATGACCTGCTGCTGCTCCTTCGTCCACTTCACTGTCACGTGCCGTCACCTTCCTCCCCATCGTCTGACATACGTCCGGGTTTTACCGCCTCGCTGACATCTGGCATACGTCCGGTTCCCGCCGCCTCCCTGACATCTGGTATGCGTCCAATGCTTGCCGCCTCGCTGACATCTGGCGGCAGGCCGCGCCTGTCATCCTCCGAACGCGGTGCCTCGGACAGGCGCTCAAACACTTCCGCCGCCGTCAGCTGCGGTTCTCTTTTTTCGCAGCGGCCGGGAATCTTGCGGTCGAAGCCGCAGACATCCGCGTAAAGGCAGTAATCGCAGGCACTTCTGTTCTGATCCGCATATGGCCGCGCCTCAATCACCCCGTCCAGAATCTCCGCCCCCATCCGGCAAAGAAGCTCTGTCACATATCCGGAAAGTGCCTCAAACTGCTCCGTTGTCGCGACGCTTGAGGCCGCCTTGAGCGTCCCATCCTTCTTCCGCCCCACAGGAATGACAAGAGAATCTCCGCTCATCGCCCCGTCAAAAAGCCGGAGAATCGGGCCGTCGCTGTTTACCAGTCCATTGGGGCGCATTTTTTTCAAAAGCGTCTCACAGGCACGCTCCGGATTCTCATCCTTTTCCAGTACCGGATCCTGCATTCGGTGATAGAAAACGCCGGCCGGAACGACCTTTTTACCCGGATGCAGCTTCTGCTCCATCTCAAGCGCCGCGTTCAGATAGACAATCAGCTGCACCTGCAGTCCGTAATAGAGGGACACCGGGTCAAACTGCGTCTTGCCGGATTTATAGTCGACCTCCTTCACATAGAGGGCATCCTCCGTCTCCGCCGTATCGTTGCGGTCAATCCGTCCCTGCTAACGAATCTGGCCGTTTTCACCCAGGCGCACCCTCGCCGCGTTCAGGTCTGTATCCGCAAAGGAAATCTCAAATCCGACCGGCCGGAACCGCCCCGCCCTCATCTGTTCGCGCATCACCCACACGGTGCGGCGCAGAATCCGTTTCAGCCGCCGGATCGTATATTCCTCGCGGGCATTCGCGTGCAAAATACCGTCCCCATACACCCCGGCCGCCATGTCGACACACTGATCCATGCGTCTGGCCTGCTCCTCATAGGGGCATTCTCCCAGATCAAAGCCTTCTGCCATCATTTGCCGCGAAAAAAGCGCAATCGACTCGTGAAACAGCGTCCCCAGATCCGCCGCCTGCAGGCCATACTCCTTCCGCTCCTGCAGCCTCAGCCCATAGGAAGCAAAATGTGAAAACGCACAGCCCGCAAACAGCTCCAGCCGCGTGACGCTCGCGGATATGCCCCCCGGCGCGTCTCCCAGGCCGTAATCTCCATAAGTGCCATTTACGATCCGCGCAGCGTTCCTGGCAGATACTCCGTAAAGCTCCCTCGCCGTCTGCGCTTCCAGATGCTCCGTATCCGGAACCTTCCCCCGCAGAAAAGCCGCGCCCGCAAGCGTGCGCACCCGTTCGCGGTACGCATCGTCCTTCAAATACAGCCGGTACAGCTCCAGCCAGGCGTTCTGATCCGCCTGCGCTTCCCGCTGACTGCCAGGCGATTCTGTATCACACACGTTCCGCTGACTGCCGTCGAACGTTCCCTGGCTTTGCGCTTCCTGCAGCCCATGCAGCAGATACAGCATCCCGTTCTCCTTTGAGGTTACCTGGGAAAGCAGGCTCCCCGCGTCCGGCTCCCGCTGAATTTTTACCGCTGGAAAAAGCCGCCCGATCACTGAGACCAGATAAGAGGGCCGCATCGCCGCCCCGTCCCCGCTGCTTAAGCACCAGGACAGATACAGCCGATCCTGCGGCTTCGTCAGGTTCTGGTAAAGATAAAACCTCTGAAGATAGCTGTTTTCCCGCGCGGAGGGAGCCAGCTCGGCTCCGGCCTCCAGCAGGATTTCCCGCTCTGTATCCGAGACAATCCCGCCCCCGTCCGGGCGGGCGGGTACCCAGCCGTCATTCAGTCCAAGGAAAAACAGCACCCGGACATTCGCAAGCCGGGAGCGACGAATATCGCCCACCTGCACCTGATCAATGCCGGGCGGAATGATCCCGATTTTCGCCTCCGAAAGCCCCGCGTCCAGAATCTCCGAAAACTCGCGGCAATCCATCCGCTCTTCACCGAGCAGATCCACCATCTCATCCAGCAGGCCAATCAGAACCGGATAGACCTGCCGGTACTCTGAGGCAAGCACGCCTGCGTGTTTTTCCAGATTTTTCATCTGCTGCTGGACATTGCAGGCGGCCAGCAGGCCATACAGTGCCTGCGCGTACACGGTAAGCGGGCGGTTTTTCACCCGCATCTGCTCCGCAAACGGACCGACAAGCTCCATAAACCGGGCGCGCAGCGCGTTATACAAATCCAGACCTGCAAGAAGCGTTTCCGCTGTTCCATCCGGGCACGTCACAGCGCTCAGCGCGTCCGGACACCAGATCCACTCCTCCTCCCAGCGCCGATGCCCGCGGATTCCCGCCGCGATTACATAATTTTCCAGCCGGTCTGCCTCGTCAGCGGAGAGACCGGCCAGTCCGGTCCGCAGCACGCGGAACACGCTCTCGCACGAGAAATCATCCCGCACCAGCGCCAGCGCCCCGCGCACAAATTCCAGACAGGGATTCAGAAGAATCCCTCTCGTCTCATCCACAAAAGCAGGAATTTTGTAAGCAGGAAAAATGTTTTTAACATAATCTCCGTACGCGTTCAGGTCTCCGGCAATTACCGCGATTTCACGGTAGCGGCAGCCGCCCTCCCGCACCAGATGAGAGATTGTCCGCGCCGCGAAATGCACCTCCTGCGCCGGGGAAGAAAGCTCATGCAGCGAAATTTCCTCCGGCTCGCCCTCATACGGAAGCTGAGTTTTTCGAAATAAATTCTGTTCCAGGTGCCGCAGCGCCCCATTTTCTGAAAAGCGGGGGAGTGATTTGAGTACAATCGGCTTTTCATAGCCCCGTCCTTCGCCCTCACCCGTCCGCATGGCCGCCTGCGCGCGGGACGCCACGCTTTTGATCAGGCGGCGGCTCGGCGCAAACAGTTCATGCTCTCTGATTTCACCAAAAAAGGATTCCCGCGCGTCAATGGTCACCGTCAGGTAAATCATCGGGCAGACGGCAAAAAGCTTCTCCAGAACGGTGAGCTGTGACGGCGTGAATCCGGCGTAGCCGTCGAACGCAAGCACACTGCGCCGCAGAAGCGCGGATTTCCCCGCCACACGCGCGAGCGCCTCCATCAGCTCCTCCGGCTTCATAAAACGATCCCTCTGGTATTCCAGAAAAGCCTGATAAAGCACCCGCACGTCCTCCAGCTTCGCGTGCAGAAGAGGCCGGTTTTCCACCGATTCCAGCATACGCTGCAAATCAGAATCTGAGATCTCATACTGCATCAGCTCCGAGAGGATGGATTTCACCTCTGAAACATACCCCGTGCGGTTCATCCGCGAGCCGAGCACCTTCAGATGATCCTTTTGCTGCTCTGCGACTCTGCGCAGCATCAGGTTTTTGCCAGTCTCTGATAAAATCGTCCTCCGGTCGGCTCCCACCTCCTCAAAAACACGGTGCGCCAGACGCCGAAAGCTCAGGACGTCAATATTCATAATACCGCCATCCGGATGCAGCATCACCAGATCCCGCTGGGTCTGCATCGTAAACTGCTCCGGTACAATTACCAGATAGCTGCGCTCCGGATGGCGCTTCGATTCCTCAATCAGCTTTTGGTACAGGAAACGCGATTTCCCGCTGCCGGAATTTCCAAAAATAAACTGTAAAGACATTCGACCCCTCCTGCAGCGCCTTCGCGTCTGTCCCTGAAGCTGAAGCAGTGCTTTTCGCTTAGCCCCGCAGCCGCTTCAGCTGCTCCTTTACCTGTTCCATCATCTGCGTATATTTCGCAAGCTTCGCCTTTTCCTCGTCTATCTTCGCCTGGGGCGCCCGGCTCGTGAACTTCTCATTTCCAAACATCCCGTTGACGCGGGCCAGCTCCTTCATCAGGCGCTCCTCTTCCTTTTGCAGGCGCGCCAGCTCCTTGTCGAGGTCAACCAGATCCGCGAATGGCATATAAACGACCGCCTCCGGAATCACCGCCGATACCGCGTCGTCGCTGATGCCCGTCTTGTCCGCCTGCACATGCACCTCGCTCGCATAACCGAGTGTTGCAAAGAAGACCCTGCCATTTTCAAAGATTGAGCGGACTGCCTCACTCTCCGCTACCACATATACCTGTGCTTTTCTGCTCGGCGGCACATTCATGCCGGTGCGGACATTGCGGATCGCGCGGACTGCCTCCTTGATCATCTCGACCGCTTTCTCATCCTCTTCAAAATTCCACTCTTCCTTCCACTCCGGCCAGGAGGAGATCATGATGGATTCCGCGATCTCCGGCATCTGATACCCGGAAGGAGTCGTCCGGGATGCGCCCATTCCAGGTGCTGTGCCTGCGCCAGACATCTCCGCCGTTTGCTGCAGCGTGCAGAAAATTTCCTCCGTAATAAACGGCATGAACGGGTGCAGCAGCTTCAGCGCATTCGTCAGCACCGTCTTCAGCGTCCAGAGCGCCGCCGTCTTGGAGGTGTCCGTCTCACTGTAAAGGCGCGGCTTCACCATTTCAATATACCAGTCGCAGAACTCTTCCCAGATGAAATCATAAACCTTCTGCACCGCAATGCCAAGCTCGTAGCGATCCATATTGTCAGTCACTTCCTTCGCCAGGTCATTGACCTTCGAAAGAATCCACTTGTCTGCACCAGTCAGCTCCGTAAGATCCATCTGCGCCGGAATCCCTGCCGCGGAACCTTCCTCCGCCGCCTTGTCCAGATTCATCATGATAAAGCGCGACGCATTCCACACCTTGTTCGCGAAGTTACGGGACGCTTCCACCCGCTCCATATAGAAACGCATATCGTTGCCCGGCGCATTGCCCGTGATCAGCGTCAGCCGCAGCGCGTCCGCGCCATACTTATCAATGATTTCCAGCGGATCAATGCCGTTTCCGAGAGACTTGCTCATCTTGCGCCCCTGGGAATCGCGCACCAGGCCGTGAATCAGCACATGATGGAACGGCACCTTCCCGGTCTGCTCGATGCCGGAAAACACCATCCGGATAACCCAGAAGAAAATAATATCATAGCCGGTCACCAGCACATCCGTCGGATAGAAATAATCCATCTCCGGCGTTTTCTCCGGCCAGCCGAGCGTTGAAAACGGCCAGAGCGCGGAGGAAAACCAGGTATCCAGCGTATCCGGGTCCTGTGTCAGATGCGTGCCGCCGCACTTCGGACAGATCTTCGGCATTTCACGCGCTACCACCATTTCGCCACAATCGTCGCAATAATAAGCCGGAATCCGGTGGCCCCACCAGAGCTGGCGGGAAATGCACCAGTCCTTGATGTTCTCCAGCCAGTGCAGATAAATCTTGTCAAAACGATCCGGAACGAACGTCAGGGTGCCCTCGAAGTCAGATTTCTTTTCGTCATCACTGTCCGCTGTCAGGCTATCCGTTACAGGATTCGCTGCACTGGTAATCCCTCCATCTGCTTTCGCTGCACTGTCTCCGGCAATACCGCCAGCCGCCGCCTCTGCTTCCGACTCCGCGGCAGCCTCCGCCGCAAGATCCGCGCCCGGAACACTGATTTTCCCACGCCTGAGCGCCTCAATCGCCGGTTCCGCCATCTCCTTCATGCGCACAAACCACTGCGGCTTGATCATCGGCTCCACCGTCGTCTTGCAGCGGTCATGCGTACCCACGCTGTGGGAATGCGGCACTACCTTTACCAGCAGCCCAAGCGCATCCAGATCCGCTACCATCGCCTTACGCGCTTCGTAGCGGTCCATCCCCGCATACTTGCCGCCCAGCTCGTTGATTGTCGCGTCGTCATTCAGGATGTTGATCTCCGGCAGGTTATGGCGCTTGCCCACCTCAAAGTCATTCGGGTCATGCGCCGGCGTAATCTTCACGCAGCCGGTTCCAAACTCCTTATCTACATATTCATCCGCAATCACCGGAATCTGCCGTCCGGTCAGCGGCAGCTCCAGCATCTTCCCAACCAGATGCGTATAGCGCTCATCCTCCGGATTCACCGCCACCGCGGTATCCCCCAGCAGCGTCTCCGGACGGGTCGTCGCGATCTCCACGAACTGCCCCGGCTCGCCCACCACCGGATAATTGATGTGCCAGAAATATCCGTTCTGGTCTTCGTGAATCACCTCCGCGTCCGAAATCGAGGTCTGGCAGACCGGACACCAGTTGATGATGCGAGAGCCTTTGTAAATATAGCCCTTATTATACAGGCGAATAAATACCTCTTCCACCGCCTTCGAGCAGCCCTCATCCATCGTAAAACGCTCCCGCTCCCAATCCGCGGACGCGCCGAGCTTTTTCAGCTGATTCGTAATCTTTCCGCCGTACTCCTCCTTCCACGCCCAGGCGTGCTTCAGGAACTCCTCGCGGCCAATCTCATCCTTATCAATGCCCTTCTTTTTCAGCATCTCCGTCACCTTGACCTCCGTCGCAATCGCGGCGTGGTCCGTCCCCGGCTGCCAGAGCGCCTCATAGCCCTGCATCCGCTTAAAACGGATCAGAATATCCTGCATCGTCTCATCCAGCGCATGCCCCATATGCAGCTGTCCCGTCACATTGGGCGGCGGAATCACAATCGTAAACGGTTTCTTCTCCGGATTCACCTCGGCGTGGAAATATCCCTTATCCAGCCAGTTCTGGTAGATCCGATCCTCCAGACCCTTCGGGTCATACGTCTTTGCCAGTTCCCTGCTCATAGTCTCCTCCTTGCTTCTGCGGTTGGTAAAAAAAAGCTGTTCTGAACTGTTAAAACAAAACGCCCTCTGCATACAAGCGTATACAAAGGGCGAATGTCTCGCGGTACCACCTTTTCTTGCGGACGAAAGCACACACTCTCATCCGTATCTCCATCTCCTGTAACGGGAAGCCCCGGAATGCCCTACTCACGGATTCTGCGCATCCGCTTCAGCCACTCAGTTCAAAAGCCACGTTCCGCATCCGTCCATCCCAAAGGGTCTTCCAGCCAGTGAACCCTTCTCTCTGCCGGCGTCGCGATGCGTACTCCTCTTTCTCCCTACTTTTCTCCTGGCTGTGGTCACTGATCAGTGTTCTCCACAGCTATCTGGTTCTCTGCTATCTTAACGAACGGATGGGGGTTTGTCAAGAAAGTTTTTTCATAAAACTCTTTCCGCACGCGCGTTCAGAAACAGAATGCGCATTTTTTCTACTGCCAGTTCCGTTTCAATACCTCACTTTTCAGCAAAAGTGTACTTCGCGCTGCCGCTTTGACAGGATGAAGCTTTCCCCGCTTTATCAGATCATACTTGTCATATGTCAAGTATTGGAGTATTATTTACGCCGCCTTCTCACTAAATTTTACAATCAGCAGCTCCACCGCGAGCCGGTCGTTCAGCCTGCCGGTTTTGACCGCTTCCTCGGCTTCTACGCAGTCCTCCACCGCCTGCCGAAGCGCCTCCTTTGAGAAATGCGCCGCCTGCGAGAGCGTCTTCTTTGCGATAAAAGGCGCCAGCCCGGCTTTCGAGGCCGCCGTATTGCTGTCCATGCCCTGTTCGCTTAAGTCCTTTAGCTGCAGCATCTGGTTAAACTGCCGTGCGATCAGAAACAAAATACGCATTGGCGGCTCTTTCAGTGACAGCA
This sequence comes from Lachnospiraceae bacterium, assembly GCA_021205225.1. GTDB lineage: Bacteria > Bacillota > Clostridia > Lachnospirales > Lachnospiraceae > Choladousia. The sequence goes on along the minus strand of JAJPXX010000044.1, from coordinate 5,521 downwards.
GGTCGTAATACAGGTTCAGCGCCTGCCGCTGCTGCTTCTCCGCCACCGCGCGGATCATCTCAAAGATCCGGTTCTCCGCCGTCTCCGTGCAGACCGCTTCGACGTCCGCAGACGTAATCGCGTCCACGTCCATCGTATAGGAAAGCAGCTTTTCCAGCTCATGCGCGATATTTTCCATATCGTCGCCGGTCTTTTGCAGAAACAGCGACATCGCGTCCTGCGTAATCTTTTTCCCGTCCTTTTTTACCATGCCCAGCACCCAGGCCGTCAGCGTCCGCGCATCCTGCCGCTTCATCTCCACGACGCGCCCGCAATCCTTCACCTTTTTAAACAGCCTGCTCCTCTTGTCCACTTCACTCTCTGTAAAAACCAGAATCGTCTCCTGCGGCATCTGCGGCAGATACTCCGCCAGCTCCGGAGACGCATTTTTAAAAAAGCCGCTGTCTTCAATCAGAATCAGCCGGTGATCCGCGAAAAAAGGCATCGTCTCCGCCTGGTCAATTACCTGCTTCACATCAATCCCCTTGCCCGTATAGACGCTGAGGTTCATCGTGTCGTCCTCCGGCAGAATCGCGGCGCGGAGCTTATTTTTGTACTGAACCTTCAGATAGGCTTCTTCTCCGTACAGGAGATAGGCCGGGCGAAACCGGCCGGTTTTAATATCTTCGTTTATCGTTTTCATATAGTCTGGTCTTTCTCTCACAGGTTTTTCTAAACCACCGCCTCTATCAGCGTCTTATCGCCAAGCGCAATTTCCTTTATCCCGATCTTTTTCTTTTTGTTGAAGCAGAAACTAAGCATATATCCCTTATTCAAATGGTAATGGTCCAGATACTCCAGAAGCTGTGCTTCTCCCCTTTCATTATAGGCATTGCCCCGCCATATCTTGAGTTCTACGATATATTGATGTCCAAGATAATCAATGATCAGATCGGTACGCTCCTGGTTTCTGGTTCGCGCTTCGACATAATAATTACCGGTTCCATTGATAATCGGCTTAAAGAACAGCATTAAATACCGCCGTCCATCATCTTCTATAAACCTTTGTTCCCGGTCTCCGTAAATATCATCAAAATACTCCACAAACTTTTCGAGCAGATGCTCCATATCCAGCCGCCCGTCCCGCACAAACTGATTTCTGTCCTGAGAGCCAAGCCTGTAGATATCTCCGTTCTGTACCTCCGGCAGAGTAAGAAAATAATTATACAGCCGCATCTCAAAAATCCGGTTCGCTATCTGAATCGTCGCCCGTTCCGCCTTCACAAATCCGAACATAAGGAGCAAATCTGCTACCGGGTCATCCGCACTGTACGCAATTGTCTCGCCCCGGAACAAAAGGCGATAAATCATTCCTTTCATTTCCGGGTAATCCGTCAGCTTTCCGATCAGAGACTCAAACAATGCGCTCTTTTCAAAAAGAAGCTCGTTCACCGCCTCCTGCAGCCCGGCTTCCGTCCAGGCATCACTCTTCCCCGGAAACTCTTCACGCCCAGAAATATCTTCATCCAGAATCTTACACAAATCTGAAACCAGTACCGGGTAGCCTGATGTATAGCTGTAAATCTGCCCCGCAATCTCTTCTACACTCATTCCGGTATGATAATCTGCTTCGTATTCCATCAGCATCTGAGCGATTTCCTTTTCAGAAAAGCTCATGTCCACCCGGAATTTCGCAGCAATGTTCCATGGACTGTTAGTCTTATGCTCCTCGCCAGGGCGAATCTTACGCCTGATATTCCTGATATCATAAACCCCGGCAAGGATCACAGACTGAAAAGTCGCAGCATCCGGTCGTTTCAGATAATACGCACGCAGCTGCGCGAGGAAGTCCAGGAATACCTGATTATTTGATGCTGTATCTACTTCATCTATGATCAACACCGGCGCTTTATCCAGTTCCTCACACCATGACTTTATAACTCTGAAAAACGCATTTAACGAACTGATTCTCGCCGTTCCCTCTGCAAAATCCAAAAGCTCTTCCTCAATCCCATCCGGAAATTCCGGCACCGCATCCAGGAACTCTCCCGCCAGCGCTCCTACGAAAGCTTCTTCGTTTTCAAATGACGACATTCCAAGAGTCTGAAAATCCAGAGCCACCACTACATAGTCATTTCGCAGATAACGTGTAAGAGCCCTCAATGTAGTTGTTTTTCCATACTGCCTTCCTCTGTTGATTGAAAAGTACTCCCCGTCATCCACCATTTCTTTAATCTCCTCCAGGCGAGACTCCAAATCAACCATATAATGCTTTTCCGGCCTGCACGCACCATTTATATTAAAGACCTTTGCCATCGGGCAGCACCTCCTCTGCTCCGTTTTTATCAATGTATCTCTGTCTTCATCGTTCATATCAAACTCTCATGTATTCTAAATAGCAGTATAACATAGCGCAGCCTATGGCTGCAATCAAATTTTAAAAGACTAAAAGCAAAAAGAATCACCCTATTCGCAGATGCATATGCTATATTGCACTCATATGTAACGTCTGACTGGTTTTTGTACTTGACAATTGCCATTTTGGTTACCTCCTTGTCCAGGCATACTTTTATGCAGGAATCAACTGAATTTTCCTCAAAAAATAAGGTTGAGAAAATAAGAAGACAACAGTATAATACAATTATGTGACAGTATCCATGTCGGTTCGCATAAAAAGGAAGGTAGCTTCATGGGAAAGTATTTAAATCCAGGTTATGGCAGGTTTAAAACCATCCGAAATGGCATTTATGTCGATAAATCCGGACTGATCGAATTCATCAATAATCTGATAGACAAGCCAAAACCACTGGTATGTTTCAGCAGACCAAGACGGTTTGGCAAGTCTTTCGCTGCCAGTATGCTGTGCGCCTATTATGACAGATCCTGTGATTCCCGCTTTCTTTTTGAAGATTTAAAGGTATCCGGTTCTGACAGCTTTGAGAAATATTTAAATAAATATAATGTAATTTCCTTTGATGTGACCGGTTTTATTACGGATTCCGAGGAAAGCGGCATGAAGGTTCTGAAGCGACTGCAGAACGCCCTGTTGAAAGAGTTGAAAGAAGCTTTCCCGGACTGTGTAGACAGCGAATCTTACAATTTGAGTGATGTCCTGTTTGACATCGTTTCCAAAGGTAACGGAAAATTTGTTTTTATTATAGATGAGTGGGACGCTCTGTTTCGTGAATACAAGGATGACCACAGACTGCAAAAAGATTATATCCTGTTTTTGAGGACGCTTTTCAAAAATCAGGACACCACGGAAGCGACCATTGCGGCGGCCTATATTACAGGGATTTTGCCAATCAAAAAATATGGCTCAGAATCCGCGGTTTCTGATTTTCAGGAATATACCATGACCGACCCGGGAAGCCTGGAAGAATACGTTGGCTTTACGGAAAGTGAAGTTCAAATGCTGTGTTCCAGATACCATGTGGATTTTGACAATATGAGCGCCTGGTACGATGGTTATTCCTTTAGCAGCAATCGCCATGTGTACAACCCAAATTCCGTAATGAATGCACTCCAGGCTGGAAAAATGAAGAATTTCTGGATAAAATCAGAATCTTTTGAAAACCTGAAGGATTATATCAGCAGAGATTATGACGGCTTAAAAAATGCCATTGTTCTGATGCTGGGAGGGCAGCGCACCGAAATCGATATCAACACATTTAAAAACGATATCACTTCCTTTGAATCAAAGGATGACATCCTCACGCTGCTGATTCATCTGGGGTATCTGGCATACGACGAAAGCAAAAAAGAAGCTTACATTCCAAACCGGGAAGTCTCCGAGATATTCCAGGCCTCCGTAAAGGGCGGGAAATGGACACAGGTCGACCAGGCGATTCGGCAGGCGGAAGCACTTTTGAATGCCACGATTCATCTGGATGGCGACGCTGTTTCTCATTCACTGGAGCTGAGCCATGAAGAATGCTCATCGGCACTGACGTACAATGATGAAAATTCTCTGGCCTGTGCGATTTACATTGCCTATTATACAGCCAGAAATTATTATATGCTGATCCGCGAATTACCCGCGAGGAAAGGCTTTGCTGATTACGCCTTTCTCCCTCGGAAAGATACAGATAAACCAGCCATGATCGTAGAATTGAAATATGACAAAGATGCCGATACCGCCATCCGTCAAATCCATGAGAACCGTTATGACGGGGCGCTGAAAGATTATTCCGGCAATCTTCTCCTGGTGGGAATCAATTATGACAGGAATTCAAAAGGATCTTCAGCGAAAAAACACAGTTGTGTTATTGAAAAAGTGTAAGCCTGTAAAATCCGAAAAGCCTCCCCAATGACCGGGGAGGCTTTCTTAAACGCTGTTTTGTTGTCAGTATTTGCGTCTCTTTCGATAACCGCTGCCTGCCAGCAGGATACCGAACGCCGCCAGGAACAGGTTAAAGTACATGCCAATCGGCGTGTCATCACCGGTCTTAACAGATGCAGATTCTGTCTGTGTCTCAGACTCTGCCTGTGTCTCCGATTTTGCCTGTGTTCCCGATTCCGTCTGTGTCTCAGACTCTGCCTGTGTCTCAAATTCCGTTGTTATTTCACTTTCCACCTCTACTACTTCAATTTCCTGGTTCGTAATTGTCACAGATGAAACTATATGCTCTCCTGTATCCAGCACTACCTCAGATCCGTCTATGTTTACCTCATACAGGAAGTCTTCGCCACTTTCAACCGGCACGCCGTCCGCATCTACCTCGGCCACATAAAGCGTTACCGTATCGCCATCCGCGATGCCGGCAGTTACCAGGACGCTTACCTCAGAGCTTCCGCCCATATCCAGAACTACGATATTCTGGCTCACAATGTTTGAAAGCTCTGTACACGAAGCATCTGTAAAAATGCCTGCGTAGAATACCGCGTCACTGTTTAACGCCGTTCCGTCTGCGCTCACCAGCTTCTTTGTGAGCATCAGTTCCGCTTCCAGGAAATAGCCTCCGTTCGGGATCGACATATACTGGTTCTCGAAGTATTTTGTCACACTGCCGTCTTCCTCTTCCACAACAACTTCATTTCCTTCGCTGAAGTCCACGAAATACAGTGTTCCGTCCGCCAGCGCCCCTGAAAGGATCCTTGTGCCATCCTGATCACACTCAGCAATATAATATGTTCTCCCAAGGTCAAGGCCCGTGAAGGTCGCGGTTGTCGCAGAAGCATTCGCATAATGCAGCTCTTTCACCTCTGAAATCCGCTCTGTACAGTCTTCATCCGCATACAGGGCTACGTAGAATGTTTCATCTTTCGCAATCAGCCCGTAGCCATCGTATGTCAGCTTCTTCGTTACTGAAATCGTTGCGTTTTCACTGGTTACAAACGTTTCGGCCTCGGTTTCCGCTTCGGTTTCTGTCTCAGTTTCCGCTTCAATTTTTGTCTCAGTCTCAGCTTCGGTTTCTGTCTCAGCCTTCGCCTCGGTTTCTGTTTCGGTCTCCGCTTCGGTTTCTGTCTCGGTACCTGCTTCCGTATCCGCTTCTGACTCAGTTTCTGTCTCCGACATTGCATCCTCTACCAGCAGCACGCC
>JAJPXX010000215.1 GCA_021205225.1 Lachnospiraceae bacterium | reverse complement strand
CATTTATATAATATGGGATATAATAAACACAAATAAGAAATGGAGGACTACAAAATGGCTCTTACTAAAAACGATATGGAAATGCTTTCTCAGCTATTGGATCAGAAATTGGACCAGAAGCTGCAGCCTGTTTATGATACCCTTGCGAATCTTGAGAAAAAGGTAGATGCTGTTGATCTGCGCTTGAAGAAAGTTGAACTTACGATTGAAACGGATATCAGGCCTTATATAAACGAGGTAGCAGCCAGTTATCTTTCGGTAGCCAGAGATTACAGAGTGACAGAAAAAAAGTGCAATAAAATGCAGGACTCGGTGGATGTGCTGGAAATTTCTGTGCAGCATCACAGTTCAGACATTGCCATTTTAAAAAAGGCCTGTAACATTCCATGTCTGGCATAATGAGGAAGGGCTTTCCGGATGAGAACAGGAAGCTTTTTACAATGAACACGGATTTTCTGACAGATTCGGAAACATTTGCGCGGTATTACAGGGAAATGTCTGCCGCGCGCCGGGAGAAGATTGACCGGCTTCGGCTGGAAAAAGACCGAAAGCTTTCTCTGGCGGCGGGGATTCTCCTTGACCGGGGACTGCAGACCTATGGTCTGCGGGAAGCAGGTGTGCGGATTGTCCCTGGAGAACACGGAAAGCCGTATCTTCCGGATTTTCCGGATATTCATTTCAGCCTTTCTCATTCACATGAGATGGCAATGGCAGTATTTGCAGACACAGAGGTTGGGTGCGACATTGAATATCAGAAGCAGCTTAATGAAAAGCTGGCCAGACGGTTCTTTTGCCCGGAGGAATACGCATGGATGACGGAGCGGGAGGATCCAAAGGAGCAAAAGATACGGTTTTACCGGCTCTGGACCCTGAAGGAAAGCTTTTTAAAAGCGACAGGAATGGGGCTTCATCTGCCGCTGGATTCTTTCTGCTTTTCTTTTGAGGGAGAATGCCTGTGTTCGTTCAGACAGTGCTACGACGAAGCAGATTATGCGGTGGAAGAACATCCTTTCGGGGAATACAGTGCTGCGGTATGTTTGAAAACAGAGTGACAGAACAAAAAAGGAGGCCTATTATGAAAAAGCCGGTACTGGTAGTAATGGCAGCGGGAATGGGGAGCCGCTATGGCGGTCTGAAGCAGATCGATCCGGTTGATCCGCAAGGACATATTATTATGGATTTTTCCATTTTTGATGCGGTTCGCGCCGGATTTCAAAAGGTGGTTTTCATTATTAAGAGGGAGAATGAAGCGGATTTCCGAAAGGCGATTGGAGACCGGCTGGAGGATTATATCGAAGTGTCTTATGTTTATCAGGAACTTCCTAATCTTCCCGACGGGTTTGCTGTGCCGGAAGGCAGAGTGAAACCATGGGGAACCGGGCATGCGGTTTTAAGCTGCCTGAATGAGGTGGACGGATCGATGGTGGTTATCAACGCAGATGATTATTATGGAAGTCATGCTTTTTCACTGGCTTATGATTTCCTTACCAACAGGGAAGACCAGGCGGAAGAGGCGGCAGGTCGTTATATGATGGTTGGCTATCGTCTGGAAAATACGCTTACTGAGAATGGTTCTGTAGCGCGGGGAATCTGCGAGACGGATGAAAAAGGATATCTGATAAAAATTACGGAGCGCACCTGTATCGAAAGGCATGGCGACGGGATCGCGTACACGGAGGACGGAGGGCAGACCTGGACGCCGCTCGCGGCAGATACCACTGTTTCCCTGAATATGTGGGGCTTTTCAGCGGATATTCTCATTCAGTTAAAGGAACGCTTCCGGGTCTTTTTGGAGGAAAATCTGGAGAAAAATCCGCTCAAATGTGAATATTTCCTGCCTTTTGTCGTAGATGAGCTTCTTACGGAGAAAATAGCGACGGTAAAGGTCATGAATACACCGGATAAGTGGTATGGCGTGACCTATAAAGAGGATAAGCCGGCCCTGATGGCAGCGATTCAGGAGATGAAAGATGGAGGGCTTTATCCGCAGAAGCTCTGGGAATAGGCGGGTCGAAGTTCATGTTTTCGGCTTGTGCAGAATAAGAAAATAATTGAACCGTGAAGGCACGGAACAATGAAAGGGGATGGGCTTGCTCATCCCCTTTTTCTGCGCAGGAGGCAGAAGCTCTATCCTGTTTGACTGCGCAAAATCTGCAGCAGATTTTTTTCACCATCATTCGGATTCGCAGAGACGAATATTTTACATTTCCTTTAAGTTCCTTACCTCGATTTTACCGATTCTTTACATTGGATGGGTTATGTATTTTACATAGCCGCATTAGAATAGTTCTCGTAATGAGGCGCCGGAAAGCGATAACAGCGAAAGGAAGGGTAAGACCTCTGCAAAAAATGTTCTATTATATAAAAGGAGACGAATGATTATGAAGAGAAAAGCAATCGCGGCAGTGATCGCAGCAATGATGGTAGCAAGCCTTGGAACCACCGCAATGGCGGATGCGACTGGCGATATTGTAGTATGCTCCAGAGAGGATGGTTCAGGTACACGTGGTGCGTTCATTGAGCTGGTTGGCGTAGAGCAGAAGGATGAGGACGGCAACAAAGTAGATATGACGCCAGAGGCTGCTGAGCTTACCAATAGCACAGCGGCTAGGATTACAAATGTAGCAGGTGATGAGAATGCAATCGGTTATATCTCTCTGGGTTCTCTGGATGACAGCGTGACGGCTGTAGCAATCGATGGAGTAGAGGCGACGGTAGAGAATGTGGAGTCTGGTGATTATACCGTTGTACGTCCGTTCAATATCCTTACCATGGAAGAAATCAGCGAAGAGGCACAGGATTTTATTGATTTTATTTTGAGTGAGGAAGGCCAGGCGGTTATTTCCGAGAATGGCTACATTGCTCTTTCTGACGCGGAACCGTTCGCGGGCGGCGAGGTATCCGGAAAGATTGTAGTAGGCGGTTCATCTTCTGTAACTCCGGTTATGGAGAAACTGGCTGAGGCTTATGCGGAAATCAACGCGGATCTTGAGATTGAAGTAATGCAGAGTGATTCTACGACAGGTGTGACTTCTACCATTGATGGCAACTATGACATCGGAATGGCTTCCCGTGAACTGAAGGAAGAGGAAGAAGAGGAAGGCATCTCGGCGACTATGATCGCGCAGGATGGCATCGCGGTTATCGTGAACAATGAGAGCGGCATCACTGAGCTTACCACAGAGCAGGTAATGCAGATTTACACCGGTGAGATTACGACCTGGGAAGAGGTTGCAGAGGCAGCTGAGTAAAGCTCTGAAGGATCGGACATAGTTACGTAAGCGCAGTAAAACAACATAACAAAGAAATACATGCATTGTGATGGCAGAAGAGGGTACCAGCCATGTTGAGATATTTTCGAACTGGCTGGTGCTTTTCGATTTTGCGATCCTTATCATTGTGAAGGAGAGAGTATGACACAGAAGTTTTCTGAGCGAATGATGCGGATTGTTTTTTTGATTGCGGCCTGTATGTCGATACTGGCTGTAGCATTGATCTGCGTTTTCCTTTTCGCGAATGGGATTCCGACTATGATAAAAATCGGTATCCCTGAGTTCCTGCTTGGGACGACCTGGAAACCGTCGAATGATATCTACGGGATTCTGCCGTTTATTCTGGGAAGTATTTATGTTACTGCCGGTTCGATTGTGATTGGCGTACCGATAGCGATGCTGACCGCGATTTTTCTGGCATTTTATTGCCCCAAAAGGATTTACACGCCGCTGAAATCGATGATTAATCTGTTGGCGGGAATTCCTTCCGTTGTGTATGGTTTTTTCGGTATGGTCTGGATTGTTCCGACCATGAAGTCGATCATCGGCAGCTCCGGAAGCACGATGCTGACCGCATGTATTCTGCTTGGGATCATGATTCTTCCGACAGTGATCGGTGTCATGGAGCCAGCGCTTCGCAGTGTTCCGGACAGCTATTATGAGGGCTCTCTCGCACTTGGGGCGACACATGAGAGAAGCGTGTTCTGCATTGTGCTTCCGGCTGCAAAGTCCGGTGTAGTAGCGGGAATCGTACTGGGAATCGGCCGTTCGATCGGTGAGACCATGGCAGTTATCATGGTTGCGGGGAACCAGACCTGGATGCCGAAGGGACTTTTAAAAGGCGTGCGTACACTGACAGCGAATATTGTAATGGAAATGGGATATGCGTCCGGGCTGCACCGGCAGGCACTGATTGCGACGGGCGTAGTGCTTTTTGTATTTATTCTGATTATCAATCTGAGTGTTTCGCTCTTGAAGAGGAGGTCTGAGCATGAGTAAACAGATTGCTTATTTCAAACATCATCCATTCTCCGCCCTGGTGAAATGCCTGGTATGGCTGGCGGCGATCATTACAGCGGTGGTATTGGTGTTTATCGTCGGTTTTATCCTTGTCAAAGGCGTGCCAAACCTGAAACCGAGCCTGTTTGCCTTAAAATATACTTCTGACAATGTTTCTTTGATGCCGGCTCTGATCAATACTCTGACAATAACCGCCCTGGCTCTGGTACTTGCAGTTCCGGTCGGCATTTTTGCGGCGATCTTTCTGGTGGAATACGCGAAAAAAGGAAGTAAGCTGGTAAGTTTGGTCCGCATCACGGCGGAAACACTTTCCGGCATCCCATCCATCGTGTTCGGTCTGTTTGGCCTTCTGTTTTTCACGACTACACTTGGCTGGGGCTTTTCACTGATGTCCGGTGCATTTACACTTGTGATTATGATTCTGCCGCTGATTATGCGCACGACAGAGGAAGCTCTGCTTGCCGTTCCGGATGCTTACCGGGAGGCTTCGTTCGGCCTGGGCGCCGGGAAATTGCGCACCATTTTCCGGGTAGTGCTTCCCTCTGGTATTCCAGGAATCCTTTCCGGCGTCGTACTGGCTACCGGACGAATCGTCGGTGAAACGGCCGCGCTGCTCTATACGGCGAGTACAGTCGCGCAGGTGCCAAGCTCCCTGTTCGGCAGCGGACGTACTCTGGCAGTTCATATGTATGTGCTGTCGAATGAAGGACTTCATATGGGTGAGGCTTACGCGACCGCGGTTGTCCTGATTGTTCTGGTTTTACTTCTCAATGGGCTGTCGTCTCTGTTTGCGGGTATGCTGATGAAGGGGCAGAAGTAGAAAGAAAGGCTTTGTTTCATCAGAACACATGAGTGAGAGGAAAAGATAAAATGGGAAAGATAGACATTAAAAATACCGATTTATACTATGGAGATTTCCATGCGCTCAAAAATATAAATCTTGAGATTCCGGCGAATAAGATCACCGCGTTTATCGGGCCGAGCGGCTGTGGAAAATCAACACTTTTGAAGTCCTTAAACCGTATGAATGACCTGGTGGAGGGCTGCAAGATTACGGGTAAGATTACGTTGGACGGGGAAGATATCTATGGAGATATGGACGTCAATCTTCTGAGAAAGCGGGTCGGGATGGTATTTCAGAAAGCGAATCCGTTTCCGATGAGCATATATGATAATGTGGCTTATGGGCCGCGGACTCATGGGATCCGCAATAAAGCGAAGCTTGACGAGATCGTAGAAAAAGCGCTGCGTGACGCGGCAATCTGGGATGAGGTCAAGGACCGCCTGAAAAAGAGCGCGCTGGGAATGTCCGGCGGACAGCAGCAGCGGCTTTGCATTGCGAGGGCGCTTGCAGTAGAACCAGAGGTACTTCTGATGGACGAGTCAACCTCTGCTCTGGATCCGATCTCCACATCCAGAATTGAAGATCTGGTGATCGAGCTGAAAGAGAAGTATACCATTGCAATGGTAACGCATAATATGCAGCAGGCGGCACGTATTTCAGACAAAACAGCGTTTTTCCTTCTCGGTGAGATGATCGAGTTTGATGATACAACGACGCTGTTTTCTGTTCCGAAGAATAAAAAAACAGAAGAATACATTACGGGGAGGTTTGGCTGATTATGAGAGATCGATTTGTAGAAAAACTGGATCAGCTGCAGAAAGAGCTGCTGGAGATGGGAATGCTTTGTGAAGAGGCGATTATGAAGACCTACCGCCTGCTTGTTTCCACGGAAAACCGGGAAGATGTGGTAGAGGAGATAGACCGCCTGGAAAATGAGATTGACGGGAAAGAGCAGGGAATTGAGAGTATCTGCCTGCAGCTCCTTTTGCGGCAGCAGCCGGTGGCTTCTGACCTGCGCCGTATTTCAGCTGCGATGAAGATGATCACTGACCTGGAACGCATCGGCGACCAGGCGACGGATATCGCGGAAATTATGAAGACCGGCAGCATTGATGTGCCGGTAAAGGGCGTGGCAATCGCGCAGATGGCGGAATTTACAGTCAGTATGGTGAATAAAAGTGTGGAAGCATACGTGAACCGTGACCTGGAGCTTGCGCAGGAAGTAATTGAGAGCGATGATCGTCTTGATACCATGTTTCTTGACGTAAGAAAAACTCTGACGGATCCGGCCATCAATGACAATTTTAACAATGACCAGATTCTGGATCTTCTGATGATTGCAAAATATTATGAGCGGATTGGCGACCACGCGACAAACATTGGTGAATGGGTAGAATTTTCATTGACCGGGGTACACAGGCAGGGGAAAAAGGTGTATAATGTATTTGGTGCGTATGCGAAGTAAGAGGGAAAGCGGGGAGTAACACGTGGCACTGATTTACATTGTGGAAGATGATGAAAATATCAAAGAGATTGAAATGTTTGCTCTTAAGAATACGGGGTATGAGGTGCAGGGATTTGACTGCGCCTCTGCGTTTTATGCAAGGCTGAAGGAGCGGCTGCCGTCACTGGTGCTTCTTGATATTATGCTGCCGGATGAGGATGGACTGGAAATAGTGAAAAAGCTGCGCTATTCAGCGCGCACGCGCAGGATTCCGATCATTCTGGTGACAGCGAAGACATCGGAGCTGGATAAGGTGAAAGGACTGGATATCGGGGCGGATGATTATATTACGAAGCCGTTTGGCGTGATGGAGCTGATTTCGCGTGTAAAGGCGCTGATGCGCCGTACACAGGATATGCAGGAGGAACGGCTGATCCGTCTGGATTCGATTTTTATGGATGACGAGAAAAGGGCTGTGTTTGTCGATGACGTGCCGGTGGAGCTGACCTTTAAGGAGTATGAGCTGCTGAAGCTGCTTCTTCTGAATGCAGGGATTGTAGTTTCGCGTGATATGATCCTGGACCGTGTCTGGGGGACCGATTTTGAGGGAGAGTCGAGAACGCTGGATATGCATATTAAGACTCTGCGGCAGAAGCTTGGCACAGCCGGGACGATGATACGGACGGTGCGCAATGTCGGCTATATTCTGAACGGTGAAAAATGATTTACGGGCAGTGATTGCGAGGAGCTATATGAAAAAGAAGATAAATATTTGCCTGATTTCGACTGTATTTGTGACGCTTGTGGCAACGCTTTTGATAGCGGTTGCCATTTTTCGCAATATGTATAAAGAACAGGTGCTCTCGGAAATGCGGACATACGCAGCTCTGATCAGCAGTCTTTCGACCTCGGCGGATGAGCTGGAAGCGCAGTATACCGAAGATGTGGCGGGGCTGCGCATCACCCTGATTGATGAAAATGGGGATGTTGTGTACGACAGCGATGTGAGTGGAACGCTGGAAAATCACGCGAACCGGGAGGAAGTGAAGGAGGCGGAGTCGGAAGGGGAAGGATGGACGATCCGCTATTCTGATTCCCTGGACAGTGAGATGTATTACTATGCGGTGAGGCTTACGGATGGCTCGATTTTGCGTATCAGCCGGGAGGAAGCAAGTATCTGGGGGATTTTTACAAATACACTGAAAGGCATTTTCGGAGTAGGGCTGATTATGCTTCTGATGTGTATGATTATGTCGCGCCGGATTACAGCGGGGATTGTAAACCCGATTGAGAAGATGGCCTCTGATATTGACCGCGCCAGCACGGAAGGAATTTATGAGGAACTGGTTCCCTTTGTTACGACGATCCGCAAGCAGCATGAGGATATTATGAAGAGCGCGAAAATGCGCCAGGAATTTACAGCCAACGTTTCACATGAACTGAAGACGCCTCTGACATCCATTTCCGGTTACGCAGAGCTGATAGAGACCGGGATTGCCGGAGAAAAAGAAATACAGCATTTTGCCCATGAAATTCATCGGAGCGCACAGCGGCTGCTGACTTTGATTAATGATATTATTAAATTATCAGAGCTTGATGCGGATAAGATGGATATCTCGGCGGCGGATGTGGATCTTTACGCAGCAGCTCTGGCATGTGTGGAATCGGTCAGCCTGAATGCGAAAAAACAGGGAATCCGGATCCGTTGCCTGGGACAGCCGGTTACAATCCGCGGCGATAAAAATATGATCGATGAGCTGATTTATAACCTCTGTGACAACGCGATCCGTTATAACCGGCCGGACGGCAGTGTGGAAGTGACGGTTGGGGAGAGAGCCGGGCGCGCGATGCTCTCGGTAAAGGACACTGGAATCGGGATTCCAAAAGAAAGCCAGGAACGGGTTTTTGAACGGTTTTACTGTGTGGATAAGAGCCGATCCAAGAATACCGGCGGTACCGGACTGGGCCTTGCGATTGTAAAGCATATTGTCGCGCAGCACCATGCGCAGATTGAACTGGAGAGCAAGGTAGGCATCGGAACGGAAATTACGGTCTGGTTTGACAAAGCAGAATAAAAATATGGTTGCAGAAGAACGGGATGTGTGCGAAAACTGACACGCATCCCGTGTTTTTATAATTTTCTTAAGATTCCGACACTTGACTATTTTTTCCAAATGGTGCAAGATAGGGGAATGAATGGAAGAGCCAGAAGGGTAAGGGGATTATACATGAAAACAAAGCATAAGGGATTACGGATCGCGTTTGCGTGTGTTTTATGTGTACTGCTGGCAGGCTTTGCCGGAGCAGGCTATTATCTCTATCAGCAGGCGAACAGCGGCCTGTTTTTTGAAGAGACGCCTCTGAATGGGTATGATGTGTCCGGGATGAATGTCTCAGAGGTTTTCAAAATGCTGAAGGCGGACTACAGCGCGCCGACGGTTACGATTCTTGAGGGGGATGAGGCAGCGCTGACGCTGACGCTTTCGCAGATGGGATATACGATTGATGAGACGCAGCTGTTCGGTGATATTGAGACCTGTCTGCGCCAGCAGAATGAGGAGCTGCTTTCCAGTCTGTATCAGGGAAATACGTTCGAGGTAGAAGTGACATTTGATTTTGATGAGAGCGTTTTCCTGTCTGCTGTGTCGTCTGATAATTTTGCCACAGCGCGGACGGTCAGCGAGAACGCGACACTGGAGTATGACGGGACGGAGTATTATATCCAGGAGGAAACCTACGGGACAGAATTCGACGATGCGGATCTTCAGGTTATGGTGAAGGATTGTGTGGATAAGCTTGTGGCGGAGAATCGTCCGCAGGAGGATGTGGTGATTACTCTGCCGGAGTCGTTTTACTATCTTCCGGCGGTTACCCAGGAAGACCTGGATATGAATTCCCTCATGGATATTTATAACTCCTACTGTAAAGCTGTCATTACGCTGACCTTTGGGGATGAGACCGTCACCCTTGACTGGTCTACTATTCAGGACTGGATTCTCATAGACGGCGAGCTTGCTTCCATTGATGAGGAGCAGGTGGAGAACTTTGTCTATAATCTGGCGGCAACCTACAATACTCTTTATCTTCCGCGCACGTTTACAACGAGCCATGGGACTACAATCACGTATTCGAGCAGCGATTACGGCTATCAGATTGACCAGAGCGCAGAGGTGGAGCAGCTGATTGCGGACATCACGTCGAATACCGAAGTGACCCGTGAGCCGGTCTACTCTACAGAGGGCCGTGCGCGCAACGGCACGGACGATATCTGCGGTACGTATGTAGAGGTCGATCTGACAAGCCAGCATATCTGGTATTATAAGAATGGGAAGCTGATTGTGGAGAGTGACTGTGTCACTGGCAAGCCGACAGAAGAACGGGAGACAGCCACCGGCGTCTTTATGATTCCGTATAAGCAGATGAATGTGACCCTGAAGGGAGATACCTGGGAGACGGATGTGACGTACTGGATGCCGTTCCATGACGGGCAGGGGCTGCACGACGCGACCTGGCGCTCCTCTTTCGGAGGCACAATCTACCAGACCAATGGCTCGCACGGCTGTGTGAACCTGCCGTATGCTGTGGCGGAGACCATCTATAACGAGCTGGAAGAGAGGACGCCGATCTTTTTGTACAAAACAAAGTGACCGGGCAAAGGTTTTCTTCATAATTATTCAGAATAACTGATCGCAGGTCTGCGCTTCGATTCGGAATGGTTACGGCAAAAATTGTGAAAACGTTTCAGAACTGCTTGACACATTTGTAAAAAGAGTATAAAATTACAGCGTTGTCTGGTCGTCCGTCTGTGGGAGGATGGATAAGACCGTGAACAATGAAAAATGAATAAGGAGGTGCTCCTGTGCCTACAGTAATTACAATTGCTGTTGTAATTGTACTGGTTCTGGTAGCAGCCGCGATATCCGCCCTTGTTTCTGTCAATCATTACAAAAAGACGACGGAAGCAAAGCTTGGCAGTGCCGAGGAGAAAGCAAGGCAGATTATCGACGACGCACTGAAGGCTGCAGAGTCAAAGAAACGCGAAGCACTTCTGGAAGCAAAGGAAGAATCTTTGAAGACAAAGAATGAGTTGGAAAAAGAGTCAAGAGAGCGCAGAACAGAATTGCAGCGTTACGAGAAGCGCGTCCTGTCGAAGGAAGAAAGTGTGGACAGGAAAGCGGACGCTCTGGAACGCCGGGAATCAGGAATTACAGCCAGGGAAGAAGAGTTAAAGAAGAAGACTGCGGAAGTAGACAAGCTTCGCGACCAGCGTCTGACCGAACTCGAGAGAATCTCAGGACTTACCTCTGAACAAGCAAAAGAATATCTTTTAAAAACTGTTGAAGATGAAGTAAAAATTGATACTGCGAAGCTCTACAGGGAACTGGAGAGCCAGGCAAAAGAAGAAGCTGGTAAAAAGGCAAAGGAATATGTGGTTACAGCGATTCAGAAGTGTGCCGCTGACCATGTCGCGGAGACGACGATCTCTGTTGTTCAGTTGCCGGGCGACGAGATGAAAGGCCGGATTATCGGACGTGAGGGAAGAAATATCCGTACACTGGAAACATTGACGGGTGTGGATCTCATCATTGATGATACGCCGGAAGCTGTCATCCTGTCTTCGTTTGATCCGATCAGAAGAGAAGTGGCGAGGATTGCCCTTGAGAAGCTGATCGTAGATGGCCGCATCCATCCGGCCAGGATTGAGGAAATGGTGGAGAAGGCGCAACGTGAAGTGGAGACGATTATCCGCGAGGAAGGAGAAGCCGCCGCGCTGGAGGTTGGCGTACATGGCATTCATCCTGAGCTGATACGTCTGCTGGGCAGAATGAAATACAGAACCAGCTATGGTCAGAACGCACTGAAGCATTCGATTGAAGTGGCGCAGCTTTCCGGGCTGCTTGCCGGTGAGATCGGGGTGGATGTGAGGATGGCTAAGCGTGCGGGTTTATTGCATGATATTGGCAAATCCATCGATCATGATATGGAAGGCTCTCATGTACAGATCGGAGCGGAGCTTTGCAGAAAATACAAAGAATCCCCGGTTGTTATTAATGCGGTGGAGTCCCATCATGGAGATGTAGAACCAGAATCACTGATCGCCTGCATTGTACAGGCTGCGGATACGATTTCGGCAGCCCGTCCGGGAGCACGTCGTGAGACTCTGGAAACATATACAAACAGATTAAAACAGTTAGAAGATATTACGAACACCTTTAAGGGTGTGGAGAAATCCTTTGCTATTCAGGCAGGTAGGGAAATACGGGTTATGGTTGTACCGGATCAGGTCAACGACGCGGGTATGGCGTTGCTCGCGCGGGAGATTGCGAAACGGATCGAAGCAGAACTGGAATATC
>JAJPXX010000005.1 GCA_021205225.1 Lachnospiraceae bacterium | reverse complement strand
AGACTAAATTCAACTTTGCCCCTTTCGGAGTGGAATTTACTTTTTCACTTCAGTGGATTTTCCGGTTGCTGAAGTGAAAAGTTTATTTCCACGCCAAAATTTGTGATTTTCCGGTGGATTTCACTCTTTCTGGGATTACTGGGTGAACAAGGAAGAAAAACTTCATTCCATTTACGCCATCATTTACCCAGTAGAATTGGGTAGGCCATATGGTGTAAGACTGATTTCCACTAGGTTTTTGCTGCGAACGCCGGAAATACAAGTGGAATTTTGAGTAAGACTGAATTCCACTTGTACCCCCGAGTTGTGGAATTTAAATTTTCATTTCACCTTCCCGAACTTTTTTTCAGAAATGATTGACGAAATCCGTTCTCTGTTTTATAATAAGGTTCTGTCTGGAGAGTTATCGAAGTGGTCATAACGAGCCGCACTCGAAATGCGGTCGTCCTTTCTGGGCGCGTGGGTTCGAATCCCACACTCTCCGTTTCACAAAACACCCGCAAATGGTTATGCCGTTTGTGGGTGTTTTCACATTTTTTTCAAATACCGTTCACGTTTCCATCACAAGAAAACGGTATCCTGTTTTCAGCACCAGACAAGAAGTGCTAAAAATCTTTCTTTTTCATACTCGCCGGGATCGTAAGATCCCGGCCCTCCCTTTTTAATCGTAACTATTCAGAACAGCAGGCCGGAGCGAACCGCTCCGGCTTTTCATATATTAAAATCTATACGCACGATGTGCATCGGCAAGGCAAAATAACAGAAAATCCACCGTTCTCTGCCCGCACCCAGCGTTTACGCTTCCTGCAGGAACGCGCGGTAGCCTTTGACTGCCTCATAGATGTCGGCTTTGCTGGTGACTTCCATCGGGGCGTGCATATTCAGAACCGCAACACCGCTGTCGATGACTTCCATGCCATAAAGAGCGGTTATGTAAGCGATCGTTCCGCCGCCGCCGATATCTACCTTGCCCAGCTCGGCTGTCTGGAATGCCACCTGATGCTTTTCCAGCATCGCGCGGATCGCCGCGACATACTCCGCGTTTGCGTCATTGCTGCCGCTCTTCCCGCGGGAACCGGTAAATTTGTTGAATACCAGACCTTTTCCGAAATAAGCGCTGTTTTTCTTCTCAAAGCTGCCCGCATAAAGCGGGTCATAAGCCGCGCTCACATCGGAAGAGAGCATCCGGCTGCGGCTCAGTGCGCGGCGCAAGGCAAGCTCGCTGTACTGTCCCGCGGCGTCCATCAGCTCAGCGACGGTATTTTCAAAGAAGCGGGACTGCATACCCGTCGCGCCGACACTGCCAATCTCTTCTTTATCTACCAGCAGGCAGCAGCAGGTGCGCTCCTGTGCGGGAACGCTTAAAATCGCCTCCAGAGAAGTATACGCGCACACACGGTCGTCCTGGCCGTAGGCCATAACCATGCTGCGGTCCAGCCCGCAGTCTCTCGCTTTCGTTGCCGGAACAATCTCCAGCTCTGCGGACAGAAAATCCTCTTCTTCCATACCATAGCTCTCTTTGAGGATCGCGAGAACATTTTTCTTTACAGCGTCCTTCGCCGCAGCCTGCTCCCCCTCGCCCTCTGCCGCTTTTTCTTCTCTATATGGGCGGCTGCCGACCAGCAGATCCAGCTGCTCCCCTTCGATCACCAGGCGCGCCTTTTTCTCCAGCTGCTCCCCGGCCAGATGAATCAGAAGATCCGAAACAAAGACAACTGGATCCTCTTCCTTTTCCCCAATGCATACCGGCACCTTTGTGCCATCCTTTTTCACAACCACACCGTGAATCGCGAGCGGAATAGTCACCCACTGATACTTTTTGATGCCGCCGTAATAATGCGTATCCAGGTAAGCCATCTCCGTGTCCTCATACAGCGGATCCTGCTTCACATCCAGGCGCGGAGAATCAATATGCGCGCCGAGAATGCGCATACCCATCTCCATCGGCTGCTCACCGATCACAAACAGCGCAATCATCTTTTCCATATTGACCGCGTAAACCTTATCCCCCGTCTTCAAAGTTTCACCGGACGCCCGAACCTCCTCCAGGCTGCGGTATCCGTTCTCACGCGCGATGCGCACCGTCTCCGCCACACATTCCCGCTCCGTCTTTCCGGCATTTAAAAAGGCGCGGTAGCGCTTCGAAAGAGCCTCCAGCTTTGCAAGCTGTTCCTCTGTGTAGGAATTCCATGCATTTTCTTTTTTCATTTGTATCCGCCTTTCTATTATGCTAAGGATCTGTCGCCAAATAACTCATACATCCTGCACAAGTTATTTTTCGCCAGTTCCTGACACTTCAGAACAGCAGGCAGTAACCGCCTGCTGTTCTGAAAAATTTCTATTGTTTTTTGCGTCATAACCCGTTTCCTGATCCGCGTTCCGGAAGCATATATCGTTCATCACTGGCACAGCTCTGCCACGACCTGATTGATGACCTTGCCGTCCGCCTTGCCTTTCAGCTCGCCCATGACGGTCTTCATAATCTGACCTTTGTTCTTTGTCGCAAGGACATCCGCGAACTTCTCCTGCAAAATCGCCTTTACCTCATCAGCAGACAGCAGCTTCGGCGCATACTCAGCGATCACGTCATAGCGAAACTGATACTCCGCCTTCAGATCCGCGCGCGAATCCGGACAGGTGTCAACCTGCTCCTTCACCGACTTCAGCTCCTTTAAAATGGCGCGATCCACCATCTCCTCCGGAATGTCGTCCCGGCAGCCTTCATCGATTGCCACCTTCTTCACCGCAGAAACCAGCGAAGAAATCGCCTCCTTGCGCGGCTTGTCCTTTGCTTTCATGGCAGCTACCATATCTTTTCTCAATGTCTCGATATTCATTGTCTTCTGCTCCTTTCTGATCATTTTGACCGTTTTCAGTGGGCATCCCGCACTCAGTGCGGGATATGTCCCGCCCCAAATGTCCGGATATTCATCGGGTATACATTTTCTTTGCCCACGTACTGCGCAATATATTTCACATAATCTGCGGTCTCTGCCTGCGGCAGCACACACGCGATCACGCCCGCGAATCCGCCGCCATGCACACGGCAGACGCCTTTGCCGGTACGGGAAAGAAACAGCCTTGTCAGGGCAAGTGTCCGCGTCACCTTCTGCTCCTTATAATTCCGGATGGAATAACAGTTCTGCAGCCATTCCCAGGAAGAACGCCCCGATTCGTCAATCGCCCGCAGCAGCGCCTGCTCATCGCGATCCAGGCTTGCCTGGTAAGCAGCTTCTACCCTCTTGTTCTCCTCGAAGAAATGCAGGGCACGCAGCGCCGCGCGGTCATTGCTGATCGCGGAAAGATTACCAAGCAGTGTCTCCTCATCTGTTTCACAGAGCAGATGCACGCCGACCGCCTGCGCCGCTTCCTTCATCTCAAGCGGCACACTCGAATATTCATCGCTCAGATCCGCATGACCCTTGCCGGTGTTCACAATCACCAGGTCATAGCCGAGCTGCGAAAAAGAAAAGTCCACCTGCTTACAGATATCCGCGTCGCTCAATGCGGATACCTCATCCTGCGAAGCCGTCGCGACCTTCGAAAAATCCAGCAAAATCGTACCGCCCACCGCGCATGCCATCTGATCCATCAGGCCGGAAGCCTTATCCCAGAAATGATTCTCCGCATACTGGCCAATGCGCGCGTAATCAATATAGCGCATTTTTTCATCATTGAAAAAATAATTCATAATTGTGCAGACAAGCATCTCAAACGAAGCCGATGAGCTCACACCCGCCGCCGCGATTACCTCCGTCGACACATAAGCGTTAAACCCGGACACCGCAAAGCCCATCTTGCGGGCCGCCATCGCCATACCGGCTACCAGAGAAAATGACCCTTTATTCTTCGGCACCCGGTCCAGCTTCGTCAGATCTACAATGATCTTATCGCGATATCCCTCACTCACGATCGTAATCACATCCGTCCCATTCGGAGCAGCCGCGCCGATCGTATCCAGGCTGATGCTGCCCGCCAGAATCTTTCCGCCATTATGGTCGGTGTGATTGCCAACAATCTCTGTCCGGCCCGGAGCCGTAAAAAATTCCATTTCCCCGGAATTAAAATTTTTCCGATAATTATCCGCCAGCGACTGAAAACGCGCAAGAGAGCGCTCCGTCTCGCCATAAATCCGCTCCAACTCCTGAAGCCCCGGTAACTTCATAATCCATCCTCCTCCATCCTCTGTCCCAGATTCACCCTGCGAAGCCATACAAAGCCTGACTCAGACACGCAGAACGTTCTGAAAATTTTCTACAGTAGTGTAGCACAAAACTCCTGTTTTGGCTACAATGCACCTGAATTTTTCCTCCCGGCAGCCTTTTGCCCCGAATTCCAGGAAACCTTCCTGAATACCTTCCCCTCTCACAGCATCCGATACCGTGCCAGACAGGCCAGAATCTCCTGGCGCCGCACCGCTGCCGCCGCTCCGGCTCCGTAGTTTTTCGGAGTAACAGAAAGAATTCCCTCTGTTTCAATCTTGCGGGCGGCCTCCGCTGCCAGCTCAGCGGCGGTCTTTTTCCCATTTGCCATACGGCCGAGGATATCCTGCATCAGATAAGCAAGCGCCGCCGTCTGGCTTTCATCGACGATCTGCTCCATATAGCGCAGGTCAATCTCGGTCTTGTCCAGGCTTAAGGTATCCCAGCCGTGGACGCGGGCTTTTTCGATCTGTTTTGGGCGGACGCTCTTTTTCAGCCATGTGGTGCGCTGCTTCATCATCTGTTCCTCTGCAAACCGGCTGTTCGCCGGCTGCACTTCCTCTGATACCGTCTTCTCCGGCTGTGCCGCACACAGCTCTCTGGCGCGCGCAGTTACATCTCTGGTCACGTAACAGTCCATTTGCAGAACCGTGTCCGCCACAGCCAGATAGTCGCCGGAACTGCCTACTACGAGGATGGTCGACACGCCAAGGTCGTTGTAGAGACTGCGGACTCTGCGAATGAACGGGGTGATCGGTTCTTTCGCATCGGAGACAAGCTGCGCCATGCGCGCATCGCGTACCATGAAGTTCGTCGCAGAGGTGTCCTCGTCAATCAGAAGGACACGGCTGCCCGCTGCCAGAGCTTCAACGGTATTTGCTGCCTGCGAGGTACTTCCGCTCGCGTTTTCCGTAGAAAAACAGGTCGTATCGGCGCGCGTCGGCAGGTTGCTGATAAACAGAGAGATGTCGGTCTCATGGATGCAGCGGCCTTCCTCGGCGCGGAGCTTAAACGCACTCTGGTCGGTAATGACAAGCTCCCTGCCGTCCCCGGCAATGTGGTTGTACACGCCGCGTTCCAGCGCTTTTAAGAGCGTAGATTTTCCGTGGAATCCGCCGCCCGCGATGACGGTAATCCCTTTACGGATCCCCATGCCGCGCACCTCGCCGCGATGCGGCAGCTTCAATGTGACAGCCAGGCTCTCCGGACTTTGAAAAACGACCGCATTTTTTAGCGGGCGCTGGGAAACGCCGCTTTCCCGCGGAAGGATGGAGCCATCCGCCATAAAAGCCACCAGTCCGAGTCCCTCCAGCGCATCCCGGATGTACTGCTGATCATCCGCCAGGGCGGCGATCTCCTCCAGATCCCGCTGCATCTGGCTCTCGCGGACGCCACCCGTCACAGAAAGCGGATTTCCCGCACTCTGGCGCGGCTTTGCACCGGACCAAACAGCATCCTTTGTCTGTCCGGCAGGTGTTTTTTTCATATGAAAAGTCTTCTCTGCCACATCCGGCAGGAAATCAAACAAAATCTTTTCCAGCTCTCCGGCCGCGATTGAGCGGCCGTAAGCCGGGAATCCGACCTCGATACGCGCTTCGATCACATCCGGCGCGATAC
Organism: Lachnospiraceae bacterium; assembly: GCA_021205225.1. GTDB lineage: Bacteria > Bacillota > Clostridia > Lachnospirales > Lachnospiraceae > Choladousia. Next base: position 6,151 of record JAJPXX010000005.1, on the reverse strand, counting down.
GCATCGCGGTGCGCTCCAGAATTTCCTGACCGGTACGGCAGGCCGTCACGAGACCGCTTTTACCGGAGCCGCTGCCTGCGCGGGAGTGATAGCCCTTCTGATTCTCTCCGGACTCTTTTCCGCCGCCATTTCTCAGGTTCCGATGCAGCCGCCGCAGCAAATAGTCCTCCGCCGCGATTTTGCGGTGGCGGCTCTCAAAATACTGCGGAGCAATATTTCCGCGATTATTGTAAATGATGCGCACACGCGACGGCGTCGCAAACGGGTCGCCCTGTACGTGATCAATCGCCAGCCGATAGGTACCGAAGTCATATTCCCCCTCCAGCACCTTATACGCCTTATAGCCTTTATGGTCAATTTCTCTCAACTGTCTTCTCAGCTCTGCCTGTGTACGCATCGTCCTTTTTCCTTTCTCGGCCCTTCCCGGCGTATTTGCACGGGCAAGGCAGCCCATCCCCTGACAGAGCGGGGAGGATTTCACAGCTCCTCCCCGCCCGCAGATTATTTCTCCCACGCATCCCGTATCTCATCCAACAGCTCCATCACGCGCAGCGTATGCGCGTGCGGCATCTCTTCGCAATCCAGCCTTCCCTGTTCCAGGGCGCGCTTACACGCAAGCACCTCATACTCATAGCCTGTAATCTGCTTCGGCTGCGGGATTGTCTCAATCAGCTCATACTGATTATTGTAAATACGGATTTCTCCGAAATTGTTGACATTTTCGACTTCGATGCGGCCTTCCGTACCAAAAATAATGCCGCGCCGGTCCGTGACTGCTTCCATTGTATTAAACAGCCCCGCAGCCGTACCGTCCGGATAAACGAGACTGACAAACTCCGACTTGTCCACCGTGTCCGCCAGACGGGAGGTGCCATCAAGCGGCACCATAGAAGTAGTCAGGCTCTGCACATCGTCGCCCAGTATCCAGGTCGCAAAATTCATTGTATAGACGCCCAGATCCAGCAAAGCGCCTCCGCCCAGCTCCGGCCGAACCAGGCGTTCCTTCTCCATCACACGATATCCGAGATTCGCGGTCAGCCCGACAATCGTTCCGATCCGGCCATGCGGGCGGCCATCTCCGTCTCTGGAATCCGTTCCCGCATCAGATGGCATTCCCTTCCCATCAACTGCCTGGGGCAGCACCGTACCGCAGGCCAGCTCCCGCAGCTTCCGGGCCTGGGGCGTATAGCGTGTCCACATCGCTTCCGCAATAAAGACTCCCTTTTCATGGGCATAGTCCAGCATTTCCCGCGTCTCGCGGGCATTCATTGCAAAAGCCTTCTCGCACAGCACCGGCTTTCCATGCGCAATACACAGCTTCGCCTGTTCACAGTGCAGCGAATGCGGCGTGGCAATGTACACCAGGTCGACCTGTTCATCACACAGCATCTCTTCGTAGCTGCCATAGGATTTTTCCGCCCCATATTTCTCCGCGAACGCCTTTGCCCGCGCACCATCCCGCGCCGCGACAGCGTACAAGCTGACCTCATCCATCTGCGAGACGGTACTCGCCATGGATACCGCGATTCGCCCCGCGCCTAAAATAGCAAGATTCATTTTCTTCATATTGTTCCTCCACTCTTTTGCAATTACCAGATTTGCAAAATCATACACTCCATGCAACACATTTCCGCACGAGCCAGGCTTATCTTCCGTCACGCAGCGCGAAAATTCATTTTATGCCATGCCGCCCTGTCACGCAAACACTGCCGCAGCCATGAGAATAATACGCAAAAACAGGTTCGACTCATACAGCCAGGAAAGCAGCACGCTCTCCTCTACCATCGAAATCAGCGTCATCCCAATATCGGTCGTTTGCAGCACAGTCAGGATCAGGAAAAAAATCCACAGCACGAAAAGCGCCTGCAATATGCCAAGCGCGCCGCCCGCCAGGCGGTTCACAAAGCCGACCACAGGGAAATGCGCAAGAATATTCAGCAGCATAACCAGCAGCCGCAGAGCGATATGCACCAGAAGCACCGCCGCCAGAAAAGATACCACATTTAAAATCAGCGTAGCGAGATATTCGATCACATAATCCTGAAAGGTCGAAACATCCAGGCTTGCATAACCTTCTTCGTTGTTGTTGTTGATCAGCATATTCTTAATCACCTGCGGGATCGGAAGGCTGTCGATGATTTCATTCTGCGCATCCTCGTCAATCGTCAGAGAACCCGCCAGAGTGCTTATGACACTGCCCTCGCTGCCATCTGAGCGCAGCAGCGAGCTATACTGCTCCAGATACTGTTCCTTATACTGTTCAAACTCCTCATCCGTCAGAGAATCCACGATCGACGTATAAGCTCCGTAGCCATACTGCTCCATCAGCGTTTTGGCCTCCTCGCGGGTCAGATCGGACAGATCAGAAGAATCCGCCGCAACCAGATCGGACGTACTCAGACTGCCTGTCCACAGCCCGGAAAACTGTTCGGCAGCCACATTCTCACACTGTTCAACGATAAAATCATAAAGAGGCGTACTGGTTTTTATAAAATCTGTGACATATGGCAATATAGCCGACACAAGCGCAATCGACAGCACAAGAGATAACATGGATGCAAGCTTTCTGACAAAACCGGCATGAAAGCCCGAAAGAATCAGGGCTATGGTCACAATAATTACAACGATTTCCAGAATATTCATTTCGAATCCCTTTCCTTTCCGACAAAACAATCAGCAGATCCGTATCCGATCGAAGCTGTCCTTTGTGATAACCAGATATTGCCGGAATATCGAAAAATAGAAGACATTCACGATCTCTTTTTCGTATGCGGAGCTGAAACGCAGCTTTCCCTTCTTTGTATAAACCATACAGGAGGACGAGGTATACATCAGAATTCGCCCATCTTCCATCTTAATCTCATCAAATCTCGCGTCTATCCCCACAGACACCTTCTGTTTGCCGCGGTAGTTATACAGCTCCATCCGGTAATCATTTTCCCCTGTCGGATCTGAGAAAAGAAATCCAATCGTCTCCTCATCGTAAAAACAGCTTATGATTTCATCGCTAAAGGAAACCTCCGCAGATTTTTCCGGCGTACTGCCTTTAAAAACGGCAAACCCGTCGTCCGCTACAGCCACTGCGGTGGTATCGTCCAGGAAAAACACCTGCGGAACCGTACTCCCGGAAAAAGTCTCACTGCTCACCATATAGTCAGATGAAGCGTCTCCCTCTGAGCCGAAATCATAAAAAACAACGGTGGACGTCATGACACCCTCGATAATCCCAAGATAGGAGACCACCATTTTCTCCCCATTCGGGGATAAATCAACATCCAGCGGATATCCGGAATCGGAAATCGTTGTCTTGTCATTCGCAATGCTTTCTCCATTCGCGTCATAAAGACGAACCCAGGTCACATCGTCATCCTGAAGAATGACCGCTACCACGCCCTGGTTTGAGACACGCACCTTCAGGATTGGCAGCAGACAGGTGAAGCTTCCGAGCAGTCCGTCCTCATTTACCACATAGATCTGCGTCCCCTGCTGCTCTGCAATCACCATCGTTGTGCCGCAGACGTCAACTATCGGCGCCTGCATACTGTAGGTGACGCTCCACTTCAGTTCATTTTTCTTCGTCACACAGGAAACACCGTCTGAATTGTAGCGGTACAGGTATTTTCCCGCCGCCTCGTACTGTGTCCCTGACGTCACGGAATTTTCAATGGACTTCAAAATAATATAGTCGTCAAAGGTATGGTTTCGATAATACAGGTAAAATCCCACTACCGCGCACAGAATAAGCGCTGCCGCTATACCTCGCGTAATCACACGCCGCTGCCGGTTGCGCGCAATCCGCTCCTCATATGTCAGTTCTTCCCGCGAATCTCCCTCGCTCTGCACCCTGTCTTCATAAAAAGACTGCTCAGAAATTCCAGACAAATCATCCAGATCCTCATCATCTGCAGCCTGAAAAAAATCCAGCTGTTCCTTTATATTCTGAAAGCGTTCCTTCCATTTATTATTCTTCATTCTCATCCTCTGTCTTCTTTTGCCGGTTACCATGTTTTCCCCGCGCCGGGGAAATATCCTGTATTTCGTGTAGAATAAGCCCTGACCACGCAGAAGCGCGTGGTCGGGATGTGATCAGAAAACAACTTACCTTAATATAGCATCAAGCGCCAATAAACGCAACCTTAAATCGGACAGCGACCCACGTATCCCTCGATCCGATTGTTACCACTACGTTTTCAACCCTCGCCGGGTGGCATCCCACACTTCGTGCGGGATAAGCCCTGCCCCCGCAGCAAGTGCGTGGTCGGGTTGTGACCAGTAACACCCGATTTACTCTCTCCTGATCCCTATGGAAGCACAATCTTCTGTCCGGGCAGAATCAGATTCGCGTCCTCGATTCCGTTTGCTTCACAGAGTTCTTCCATATGATCCAGGCTTCCATAATATCTGGCGCAGATTTCAGCAAGCGTATCCCCTTCCCGTATTACATAGGCAGCCTGTATCTGACGGCTCGCTGTCTCTGTTGCCTCCGCCGCAGATTCCTCATCCGCAGCCGCTGATACGGCAAACCCAACACCAGCTGTCTCCGAGACGGCTGCATCCGCGCTGACCGTGTCTGCGTTGGCTGTGTCCGTACTGGCTATATCCGTGCTAACTGTATCCGTACTGGCTATGTTTGCACTGGCTGTACCTGTGTCGGCGGTGCTTGCACTGGCTGCTTCCGTACTGGCGGCGTCCGCAACATTTTCCGTGGCGCGGCCTGTGCTTCCGTCTGTATCCGATTCATTTTCCGCGCCGTCAGCCTCCTCATCTGCCCAGAAGGCATTCGATCCGGCAAGCGCAGATTCCTCAGACACAGACGCTTCTTCATCCGTTGTCCCATTCACGATATCCGTACTCTCTGAAACAGAAGAAATCTGCGTCGTCCCGCTGACACTCTGCGCTGTCTCGCTGACGCTCTGCGCCGTCCCGCTGACGCTCTGCGCTTCCCGCATATCGGATACCCGGTTTACAACAATCGCCCCGATAAGCAGAACACCCACCACAAAGAACGAACTCGCCAGCCGCAAAAAGCTCTGGCTCTTTTCCTCCGCCCTGCTTCTCACTTTTTCACGAAAGCTGATGATTGCGCTATCCGATCCTCCTTCCTTTTCCACGCTTCCGTCGCCAAAAAGCTCAGACAGATATTCCTGCATTTTCTGATTCTGCTCATAAAAAACAAAATACCCTCTGACGCCCTCATACCGCCCTCCCTCCTGCCAGTAAAGCCGTTCTTCCTGATCCTGCAAATGATAAATCATCCGCGCCGTCTCTGGAAGATGCCCCGATAGTTCCTCCAGCCGTCCGGACGGATATGTCCCAATCACACAGCATCCCTGAATCTCCCAGCCCGGAAAGCGCCGTTCCTGCTCCCGTCTCCACGCCACGGTCCAGTCCCGTGCGCAGTCTTCACCAATCTCCTCTTCCAATTTATCTTTTACACTGCCCGCTGATTTGTCTGCCCCTTTTTCTTCCTGTTTGTCATCCAGAGGCGCGCCTTGCAGCTCCTCCTTTGTCCCGTACCTCTTCTGGAAAGCCTGCCACAGGCCCAGATGTTCCTGTTCTTTTTTTTCTTCCTTATTTTTCACCGCATCATGGCGGTTCTGCTGCAAAGCGTCCTTTTCTCCATCTCCCAATGTATTTGCTGCCTCTTTTTCCTTCCTGGCAGCGTCCTTTTCCCCTGTCTGCGAGAAATCAGGAACTTCCATAATCCCCCGCACGAAAATATACTCCGCGTTGTCCGTATTTTTTCGCTCTCCCAGAAAAACTCCCAGGTAATTTGCGTCCCCCTTACTTTCCATCTTCCGTATGTAAGTCATCACATAATCTTCAAGGCAAATTTTCTGTCTGCCCTGTATCTCCCCAATCTGGCGTATGTTCTTTGGAAGCAGATTTTCATTTTCCATCATCCACACACTCCTTTTTCAACTCCTGCCATGGCATCCACAATATCTTACCATATACTTTATGCGGAATTTAGCATTTTATGGTTAAAAATTTCTAAATTCCCAGTACAGTCCGTGTGCATAAAAGGCTTCAAAAAGTACACTTTTTGTCACGCCTGAGACTATATGTCAAGAACTTATTAGTATTTTCTTTTTTTGTTGCTTTCATGATAATATATTGATAAAATTATGATAATTAATAAAAAAGATAG
>JAJPXX010000094.1 GCA_021205225.1 Lachnospiraceae bacterium | reverse complement strand
TTATTAATTCTAAACATTTAGATACATCTTGCATAAATCAATAAAATACAAAAGACAAAATAGGAGAAACGAAATTAATAATGTTACAGAGATCTGTATGCGTGAATGAGCCAGGAAAGGAGGAGAGCTTTATTTACAGAGAAATTCAGATGCTTTCGCTTACGGGTATCGCTATGACGGCCGTACTCTGTGATTTGTGGAAGGAGCGGATTCCCAATGCTGTGATTTCTGTAGGTCTGGCGATGGGGCTGATTTACCAGTTGTACGCAGAGGGAATTGCGGGAATGGTTTTATTTTTGGGCGGGATAATGCTGCCGGTTTTGCTGTTTGGCGCACTGTATTTTTTCCGGATGATGGGCGCGGGGGATATTAAGCTGCTTTGTGTGGCGGGAGGTTTTTTAGGACCGACTGGGGTATTTTTCTGCATCGTGCGTTCAATATTTATCGCGGCTGTGATTTCCATGCTGATTCTGTACCGGAACCGGATGCTGGAGAGCCGGCTGATCTATTTCTGGAGATATGTAACGGATTTCTCGGCAACAGGGCGGTGGAAGCCTTATATGAGCGGAGTGGATGAAAAAGCAAAGTTCTGTTTCTCCGTTCCGGTGCTGATCGGGATTCTGTGCGGCCTGTAAAACAGGGAATGGCCTGGGAAGCAAAGAGAACTGATGAATAAGCAGGATTCACTGTAAAATTTGAAAATATGGAGGGCTGTATGAAAAAAAGTATATTTGCAGTTTGCGACCTGGAGGCTTCGTATGCGTGCAATCTTACGGAGTACCTGAATGAGCGGAAGACGACGCCGTTTGAGGTACAGGCGTTTACGAATGTGGAGAGCCTGGAAAGGTTTGCTGCAGAACACGAAATTGAGATTCTGCTGATTTCGACGCGGGCTATGTGCAATGAGATACGGGATCTGCCAATCAGCCGGACGATTATTCTGTCCGAGGGAGAGCAGATATCGGACCTGGGTTATCCTCTGGTTTACAAATATCAGTCCTCGGACGATATTCTTTCAGAGGTGATGGAATATTATGTGCAGGATCATCCGCAGCCGCATATTCTTTCGCTTGGCGCCAGAAAGACAAAGCTGTATGGAGTATATTCTCCGATCGGGCGTACCCGTAAGACCTCATTCGCGCTGGCTCTGGGGGAAATTCTGGCGGAGTCGAAGAAGGTGCTTTATCTGAATTTTGAGGAATATTCGGGGTTTGAGGAGCTGTTTCAGGTCAAATACCGCCTGGATATTTCTGACCTGATCTATTTTTCCAGGCAGAAGGAGAGCGGACTGGTCTACAAAATGAATTCTGTGGTTCAGACCTTTCATGAGCTGGAATATATTCCTCCGGCGCTTTCTCCCGCTGATGTGCGTGATGTGACCGGTGAGGAATGGCTGCTGTTTCTGAAAGAGGTGATGGATTTCCGGGAATATGATGTGATCATTCTGGATCTGAGTGAACAGGTGGATGATTTGTTCCGGATTCTGAAGGAGTGTGACCAGATCTATATGCCGGTGCAGGACGACATGATTTCGCAGGCAAAAATGAAGCAGTATGAGCATCTTTTAAAAATGCTGGATATGGAAGAGATTCAGGAAAAAACGTTGTGTATTCATCCGCCGGTTCAGCCGCTCCAGAGGGATGGAGGCGATCTGACGCAGCAGCTGATATGGGGAGAGATGGGGAATTTTGTCCGGAGACTGCTGTGGGAGAGCGGGGAAGAAAATACAGCGTGGAAGCAATGACAGAGGAAAGAAAAAATATTGGTAAGCCAGGGAGAAGAATAATGGACGATCAGAGATTTGCGAGTATGCGCAGGAAGCTGCTGGATAACCTGGAGGGGACACGGGAGCTTCAGGATGAGGAAATTTACCAGAATATTGACGATCTGATTCTGGAGTCAGGGATGGAGTATTACATACGGCTTGGGGAGCGGATCAACCTGCGCCAGGAGCTTTTTAATTCCGTGCGGAAGCTGGATATTTTACAGGAGCTGATTGACGATGATACGGTCACGGAAATTATGGTGAATGGTACAGAGGGAATCTATGTGGAGCGGGATGGCCGGCTGACGCGTTGGGAGAAATGCTTCAGCACGAGAGAGCGGCTGGAGGATATCGCGCAGCAGATTGTCGGAAAGTGCAACCGGATGGTGAACGAAGCGATGCCGATTGTGGACGCGAGGCTGGATAACGGAGCCAGGGTGAATATTGTGATGCCGCCGGTAGCGTTAAACGGACCGGTGATTACGATCCGGCGTTTTCCGGACAAACCGATCCTGATGGATCAGCTGATCCGATGGGGAACGGTTACGCAGGAGGCGGTAGATTTCCTGAAAGCCGCGGTATGCGCCGGTTACAATATATTCATATCGGGCGGGACGGGTTCTGGTAAGACGACGTTTATGAACGCGCTGTCAAATTACATTCCGAAGGATGAGCGGATTATCACGATTGAGGATAATGCTGAGCTGCAGCTTCAGGGCGTGGAGAATCTGGTGCGTATGGAAGCGCGCAATGCGAATGCGGAAGGGGAAAAGCAGATAACGATACGGGACCTGCTCAAAAGCAGCCTGCGTATGCGTCCGGATCGGATTCTTGTGGGCGAGATACGCGGAAGCGAGGCAATTGACCTTTTGCAGGCGCTCAATACCGGGCATGACGGTTCAATCAGCACGGGACACGCGAACAGTCCGCAGGATATGCTTTCCAGAATCGAGACAATGGTGCTGATGGGGATGGAGATTCCCCTGCAGGCGGTGCGGCGGCAGATTGCTTCTGGCATTGACCTGATCGTACATGTTGGCAGACTGCGCGACCGGACGCGGAAGGTGCTGCAGATTATAGAAATACTGGGTTATGACAGTGAAAAAGATGAGATTTTGACTCAGCCGCTGTACGAATTCGAAGAGGAAGGACCGGAGATATGCGAGAAGGTAGCGGGAAGACTGCAAAAGAGAGAGGTGCTGCGAAACCGTCAGAAGCTGGAGCGTGCAGGGCTCAGCCTCGAAGTCTGAATGCGTTTTTAACCGGGAACTGTGCGGGGGATATAACGAAAATGGATGCCGGGAGGCTGACAGAGGCAAGACCTGGTGAGCATGCGCATAAGCAGAAAAAAGCAGCTCCCAGATCCAATAGCGGGAGCAGGGCGGAGAGCAGACACAGGATGGGAAATGCCCGCGACCGCCCGGAGAAGAGGCGCAGGAGTATGCGTGCCAGAGATCGACCGGGAACCGATTATTCAGTATACAGATTCTCTCCTGTTGAACTGCTTCAATATCTGGGGATGTATGCGCTGCTGGATGGCTGTATCAGTTTTTTGTTTTTTCGCTCTTTTCCTGCGTTTTTACTTTTGCTGCCGGGGGTTGTACTGTTTTTGGTACAGATGAAAGCCTCGTTAGTAAGGAAACGGAAGAGGGAGCTTACAAGACAGTTTCTGGACGCGATACAGCTGATGCTTGCCGCGCTGCAGGCGGGCTATTCGCCGGAGAACGCGCTGCGGGAGTCTCAGAAGGAGCTTCGGAAAATTTATTCGCCGGATGCGTCTATCGTGCGGGAATTTCACTGGATGGACGCGCAGATGCGGATGAGCCGGAATCTGGAAGAGCTTTTGCTCGATTTTGGACGGCGGTCCGATCTGCCTGACATTTTAAGCTTCGCAGAGGTATTTCTGACAGCGAAGCGGACAGGAGGAGACCTGATTGCGATTATACGGAATACCGTTTCCTGTATTCGGCAGAAGCAGGAAACCATGCAGGAGATCGAGACCTGCATGGCGGGAAAAGTGATGGAGCAGAACATCATGAGTCTGATTCCTGTATTTATTCTGGTGTATGTGAAGCTGTCTTCGCCGGAGTTTCTGGATGTGATGTATGAGACGCCGGTCGGCGTTGCAGTGATGGGAGTATGCTTTGCCGTATATCTGGCGGCATATTTCTGGGGGCAGAGTATTGTGCGGATTGAGGTGTAGAAAACGACATGGCATTTGAGAAAAAAGTGGAGTGGCTATCCGGAAAGAAATGAGAGCAGAATGAAGCGGGTTGGGAAAATCAGCAGTTTTTTTGAAAAAATGGGTGTGTTTCTGGTGGAACGGCTTCGGCTGGATGCGCCGGGAAAGGGGAAGCTACAGCTGCAGCAGGAGCTGATTGCGCTGTCAGCGGGAAGCAAGTCGGCGGTGAAGAATTATTATGTCCGGAAAATGGCATCGGTTTTGGTGATTCTGAGCGTGGGATTTGTTTTGACCGTAGCCTGCGCGCTGGCGTACAGCCAGAGCGGCAGATCGGGTGAACTGGCGTCTGTGCTGCGGCCCGGCTATGGGGAAGGAGACAGAAAAACAGCATTGTCGGTACAGGTGGAAGACGAAGTAAGAGAGCTGGAGGTCACAATTCAGGAGCGGAAGTATACAGACGAGGAGAAACAGGAGCTTTTAAACCAGGCTCTGGAGGAACTGGACACCCTTCTTCTGGGGGAAAACGAGTCGCTGGATTGTGTGCAGACAAGCCTTACGTTCCCCGAAACCCTGGAAGATGGAGCGGTGACCATTTGCTGGTCAACATCTCCCTATGGGGTGATCGGTGGCGATGGAAGCATACGTTCGGCAGACAATGAGGAAGGAAGTCTGGTGGAAATACAGGCTGTGCTGGACTGCGGCGGACTGGAAGCGATCTACAGTGTCTGCGCGAACGTCTTCCCACCTGACATGACGGAAGAGGAGCAGCTGCTGGCGGCGATTCGGGAGGAAGTGACGCGAGCCGATGAGGATAGCAGCTATGGGGAAGAGCTTGTACTGCCGACAACGGCGGCAGGGAAGAAGCTGACCTGGCTGGAAGATTCGGATAATCCGTTTCTTTCTGTACTGGCCTTGACGCTGGTTCTGGCACTCTGCGTTTATTTACAGATGGACAATCAGGTACATAAAAAAGCGGAGGAAAGGAGAAATCAGCTGCTTCTGGACTATCCGGATCTGATGTGGAAAATGACAATGCTGCTGGGCGCGGGCATGAGTATCCGGGGTGTTTTTACGAGACTTTCAGAGGAATATGTAAGAAGTAAAGAAGAGGCATCCGGTAAGAGAAGAAAATCGAGGAGATTAAGATATGTATATGAAGAGGTTACCTATACCTGCTTTGAAATGCAGTGCGGGATAGGGGAAGCAGAGGCATATGAGCGCTTTGGCCGGCGATGCCAGCTGCCGGAATATATCCGTATCGGCTCAATTCTTTCGCAGAATCTGAAGAAGGGAGCGAAGGGATTGACAGATCTTCTGGAGGCTGAGGCGGAATCCTCTCTGAATGACCGCAAGAACCATGCCAGGAAAATCGGGGAGCAGGCAGGTACAAAGCTGCTGCTGCCAATGATTCTGATGCTGGGGATTGTTCTCGCAATATTGATGGTGCCGGCGTTTTTGTCTTTTTGAGCAGCTGTCTGCAATGGTAACCCGCTGCGAGGATGACATTACAGGAAGTGGAGGGAAAACGATGAATCATGTGAATGCATTTCTGCAGGAAGAAGAAGGAGTCGGAGTGGTAGAGATTATCCTGATTCTTGTCGTGCTGATCAGCCTGGTGCTGATCTTCAAAGAGCAGCTCACCAGTATCGTAAATACAATTTTCAGTAAAATCACAAGCCAGAGCAACAGTGTATAAAAAAGAAAGCGGCGCAGCCGGTAAAAATGGCTGACAACCGGCACAGAAAGGAGAGCGTATGGAGGACAGAAACGCCTGTAAGGGATCAATCACTGTTTTTTTAAGCCTGGCCTGTATTCTGTTTCTTTCTCTGATCTGTGCGGTTACGGAATCCGCAAGAGTTCAGGGGGCAAAGACACAGTCGGCGAATATTACGGGCATGGGGACTTTTTCGCTGCTGAGTGAATTTGAGAAGGGGCTGCTGGAGAAGTATGAGATTTTCTCGCTTGACGGAGCCTCGGCAGGCAGCTTTCAGATTCAGAAGGTAAACAGCAGATTTGAAGAGTTTGTAACCCAAAATGCTAACCCAAAAGACGGGCTGCTGAAATCACTGGCCTTTGACCCCTGGAATCTTGAGGTGCAGAAGACAGAAATCACCGGCTATGCGCTGCTGACGGATAACAAGGGAGAAGCTTTTTATCAGCAGGCGGTTTCCTATATGGAAGCCAACATTGGTGTGATTGCGTTAGAAGAACTGTTAAAGCTGGCGGACAGTACGGATGAGATTGAGGAGAAACAGGAAGCATATGAGAAAAGTCAGAGCAGCAGCGACGGGCAGCTTTCCGGTCTGGAAGAAGAAAAACAGGAAAAGCTGGAAGCCCTGGAATCAGAAGCCCTGGAATCAGGGGAAAATACGGCAGCCTCTGCAGAGAACGTCTCCAATCCGCTCACAGAGATCGCAAAGCTGCGCTCGAAGAGCATATTGGAAATCGTGACCTGGGACAGGTCTGTTTCGGAAAAGGAAGTGGCACTGAATTCACAGCCTTCAAAGAGTACACTGCGGAATGGAACGCTGGAAATTGAGACGGAGCACAGCGGCCTGGTGTCAAATGTGCTGTTTCGGGAATATCTGGTGCGCTATTTTCCGAATTATATCAGTGGGGAGTCCGGTAAGGCGCTGGATTATCAGCTGGAATATATTCTTGGGGGAAAGGCGGCGGATCAGAAGAATCTGCAATATGTGGTGAATCGGCTTTTATTGATGCGTGAGGGGATGAATTATGCGTATTGCGCGGGAAACGCGACCATGAATTCACAGGCGGGTACACTCGCGACGGCATTGACCGGGTTTCTGGGAATACCGGCACTGACAGCCGCGACAAAGCACGCGCTGCTGCTGGCCTGGGCTTATGGTGAAAGCCTGGTGGATGTGCGGGTTTTGCTGGATGGAGGGAAGGTGCCTTTGGCTAAAAATGCCTCCTCCTGGTCGCTGACTCTGGAAAATCTGAGTAATCTGACTGAAATCCTGCAATCGGGCAATTCCGGGAAGAGTGAGGGGCTTTCCTACGAGGATTATCTGAGGATCCTGCTGAATATGGGATCGCTCGCAAAGCAGAAAATGCGGGCGCTGGATCTGATTCAGGCGGCGATGCGCGCGGAGGAAGGAATGGGCAGTTTCCAGGTACAAAACTGTATTGTAGCGGTAGCGGTCAGCGCGACGTATCAGTGCGGCCAGGTGTTTTTTGGCCTTCCGGAAGCAGTGATGGGGATTTCGGGAACGGATCTGACATTTACACAGACCGCGAGCATGGCTTACTGACGGCGATTGCTGTGTGAAAGACCGGATGGCGCAAACGCTGTTTTGCGCAGAGACAGGGCGATATGAATAAAGGACGAAAGCGAGGTGAAGAAGAGTGTTTTTGTGTCAGGGACATAAGCTGGTATTCTGTAGAAATCAATGCGTTGATCGGAGGAAATTCACATTTAAACACACAACCTCAAAATCAATCAATAAAATCAAAAAAAATCTAAAAAGAAAGGAAAGAATCTTCCCCAATGTTGTAAATGCTTGCCGGGATGGCGCAAAAACACTCCTTTTTGCCCCGCTTGACGCTGCGCTTACAGTAGAAGCAGCCCTGGTTTTGCCAGTGTTTCTGTTTTGTATGATCACTGCCCTTCAATATTGCCGGGCAATGGAGACGGCCGTCCAGTTTGGAACGGCACTTGCTGAGACAGGAAAAACGATGGCGGCCGCAGCTTACGCGACTACCTGCACGCAAGAAACCGGAACTGCTGCCGGGACAGCGGTAAGTGCTCTTTCTGTGGTTTACGCGCAAAGCAGGGTAACGGGTCGGACGAGCGATACATCCGCGGTTAAAAATGTGAATATGGTGCTTTCGTCTCTTATGCAGGAGGATGAGATGATTGATCTTGTCCTGACTTATCAGATCAAATCGCCGTTTGGTGTGATTAATCTGCCGGGAACCTTTTTTATCCAGCGCGCGAGCGTGCGCGCCTGGGTGGGCCGGGTTGAAGATGAGACTGCGGGAGAAGATGAGACGGATGGGGAAGAGGATGCTGTGATGGTATATGTGACCGAAAACGGCACGGTATATCATACAACCCCGGAATGTACGTATCTGAAGCTTTCTATTTTTACGATTGATCAGAATACGCTGTCGACTTTGCGCAATAACAGCGGAGAGATCTATCACGCGTGTGAGCTCTGCGGGGCGGACGCGGGAGAAATCGTGTATGCTACGAGTGAAGGAAATCGTTACCACAGTTCTCTATCGTGCAGCGGTTTGAAGAGAACCGTGACGCAGGTAAAGCTGTCCGATGTGGGAGATATGCATGTCTGCTCAAAGTGTGGATAGCGGGAAAAACGTCCTGTTTTCGCGCAAGAGAACCCGGAAAGAGGAGGGAAAAGAAAAAATGATGCAAGCGGTTTTGACAGGTGTGGTGCTTGTGATTTGCAGTTATACAGATATAAAAAACAGGAAAATTTATAAAAGCGTGATTGGCGCGCATCTGGTTCTGGCTTTGATTGGCCATCTGGCGCTTCGGGATCTTACGGCGGTATCGATTCTTCTGGGAGTTGTGCCGGGACTTGGCTGTATTTTGCTGTCGGCGGTAACAAAGGAATCTATGGGATATGGAGATGCGTTTCTTATTTTTTCCTGCGGCTTCTCTCTTGGAACGGACAGGGTGCTGGCGGTGATGTTTACCTCATTTTTCTGTGTGGGAATATGGGCGCTCTGGCTGGTCTGTTTCCGGCATGGAAAGAAAAAGACAGCGATCCCGTTTGTACCATTTTTACTGATGGGAGCAGTCATACAGGGACTGGGGGCGCTGCTCTTATGATAGAAAAAGAAGCGAAGGTTCTGGATCTGCGGAGAAATATATGCCTTTGGAGCATTCTGCGATTCCGGAGAGGCAAACAGGTGTGGAAAGAAATGCGATTATGGAAAAAATCGCAGGCGTGGAAAGGCAGCTATACGGTTGAGGCGGCTGCGGTGGTATCCATCACTATTATGGTTCTTGCATCGCTGATTCTGGTTTCCTTTTACGCGCATGATCGGGCGGTTTTTCAGAGCATCGTGTGTGAAATCGCGGCTGCCGGGAGCAATTATGCGACAGAAAGTGAACGGACATCAGCTGTAAATGCGGCCAAATCACAGATCAGTGCATCCTGTTTTCTGGGGAGCAGCAATCTGTCAGGGAGTGCGCAGGCCGGGGAGGATGAAGTGACGGTGAGCTGGAGCGCGGGGTATCCGGTTCCCGGATTTGCTGCGGAGTATCTGGCAGGAGGGGAGCTGACGATCAGCGCTTCTTGGACCAGCCAGATTGCGGATCCCACAGATACAATACGATTCATTCGGGGCGCGGAAAAACTGATTACCGGAGGAGACGATTGAGGTGAAAACAGAGTATAAAAGAGATCTTCAGAGCAATTATCTGGTTCTGGAGGTAGCTGAACCGGACGCGGGGGATGGGTATGGTCTGCGTATGGCAGAACAGAACCAGGTGAAGGGGCTGCTGCCGATGCATGAGTCCAGGCGTGACGGAAAAATGTACCTGCATTATGAGATCACATCAAAGCAGACATTGGAAAGCCTTTATGAAAAAAAGGTGATGAGCTACCAGGATATTCTCTATGTCCTGTCTGCTATTCGTGACACGCTGGAGGATATGCGGAAATATCTGCTTTCCCCACAGAAACTGTTATTTTCGCCGGAAATGATCTATGTGCTGCCAGAGCGGGGCGGGCTGCTGCTATGTTACTATGCGACAGAGGATGAATGTCCTGTTACGATGCTTGCGGAATTTATTTTAAAACGGCTGGATCACAGGGATCGGCAGGCGGTAACACTCGGATATGGATTTTTCCAGCAGGCATCCGGAGCGAATTTCAGCCTCGCAAAGGCGCTGAAGGAAATCCTGGCAGTATCCGGCGAAGCGGGCAGAGCGGCGGCTGCGCGGACGGAGAGGGATCGGAAAATGTCAGGGCTTCCAGGAGGAGTACAGCCGGCCGGCGCGGGAGAAAACAGCGGGGCTTTTGAGATATCCTGGGGAGCGCGCACAGTGCGTGCGGGAGTGAATAATGGAAGATCCGAAGTGCCGGGAGGCATGCAGCCTGGCGGCGTCAGAGAAGATCTTCTGTTTTCTTCAAGGCAGCAGGCAGCAGGATTCCGGGAAAATGAAAACGGATATGGAAGCAGAAGTGAGTATGAAAATGCAGGAACTGGCAGGGCTGCTGTGTATGGGGACGGCGCAGACTTCCGGAAAAGAGAGGAATGGATGTGTGAAGAACCATATGAAGGCTCCTGTGGGGGCGTTTATGAGGAAGATCCTCCCGTTATTCACCGGGAGCGGAAAAGAAAGCGTGAGACAAAGGAGAGCCTTGCGGATCGTTTATTTTCGGTTGCTCATCCAGCGGTTCTGCTTTCATTTATGCTGTTTTTGGTGGGACTGGAGCTGCTGGCCGTTTTTGGAGTGCTGAGCCTGACGGAAGCGGGAGGATGCTTCTTTTTGATGCTGTCGGCGGAGCTTCTGCTGAATCAAAAGCTGTTGAATAAAAAGAAAAAGGGTCAGGAGGAATGGCGGGAGGATGAAGATAATGAAGAGTACCAGAGAATCCTGCAGGAGATGTATCAGAATGAGGCGGAAGCGGATTCGGAACCTGTGGAGGAGACACGCTGTCTTCTTCCGGAGGAGGAGACAGATGAAATCTGCCTGATTTATATGCCGGGAAAAAATTCAGAACAGGTTTCCTGGCCGGATATTTGCCTGGGTTCGGAGCCGGTCTATATCGGAAAAATAAAAGGGGAAGCAGATATCATTCTGGATTCCGCTACCGTGAGCCGGATGCATGCGCGGCTTGAGCTGCGCGACGGCAGGTGTGTTCTGAGGGATATGAACAGCAAAAACGGTACTTTTGTCAACGGCAGGCGGCTGATGCCGCAGGAGGAATGTGAGCTGCGGGAAAACGATACCGTTGCCTTTGCAGAGATTGCGTATCGCGTGGTAAAACGCCGGGTGAGGGCGGATGGAGGCGGTTATGCCGGCGGGTTTGCGTGTGCGCGGAACCAGTAGGTATACAGGTCTTCAAAACCAAGCGATGTGTACAGGTTTTTGGCGTAAGTATTTCCCTGAACGACTTGTAAACAAGCTTTTTGAGCGCCTTTTTTGTGTGCTTCTGTCAGAATTGAACTGCAGATCGCGCGGGCGAAGCTTTTGTGGCGGCAGCTGACGTCTACGTAGATGGCGTACAGGCCGACATGACCGCGATCGAGGATACCCAGTCCGGAAGCAACCATGCGTCCATCAATCTCGATGCTGGCCACGATGGTTTCTTTTGGAATTGCTTTGAACATGGAGGGTACAATGCGCCGGAGGGTGGGATTGGTCGTACCGTTCAGACGAAAGAGCGCGTGAATCCATTCATCCGTGATGCGGTCCTGAAGCTGGACAATGGTGTCTCCCGGATAGACGACAAACGACGGAAGTCCGGAGTTCCGTCCATAATATTCGAACTCAGCCGATTCAGCCGGAAAGGGATGAAAATTCTCATAATCCATGGTCATAACCTCTGTCGTGTGCTGAATTTCATATCCTTTCTGCGCAAGCAGCGCGTCGAAGGAAGGGTCGACAAGAGGGCTGATTTTGAAGATGGATGGCGTGTGGTAATTCTGATAAACTTTCTCACAATAAGTAATCTTTTCTTCCACTGGAATCAGAGAAGCGCCTACCTGTGTAACACTGTTTGTACGGTGGGTATAGTTGTGGGAAAAACGAATCAGCCAGCCGTCATAAAGCTCGATTTTGTGGGAAGGCCATGCGTTCAGCGAGATTTCTTCAATTAGTTTGATATAGGCAATGTCACTCATAATGATGCTGCTCCTGTTTCTGTCTGGAATGGGGGGCGTATATGCTTTTGCTGTCTGAATCCTGTAATGGCGAGGTAAAACCGGGTGGAGCTTTACAGACAGGAAATAGTGTACCACGAAAAGGTATGGCTGCGCAATCGAAAAATAGTGGGTATCAGGGTTGTTTCACGAAGTTATTTGATGTAAGCATAAGCTCCTTTGATGTGA
>JAJPXX010000165.1 GCA_021205225.1 Lachnospiraceae bacterium | reverse complement strand
GAAGATTCGGAAATAGTGTTTTTATCTTTATAAAATAATACTTGACAATAGGAAAAAGTAAGTTATAATAAACAATTGTTAGTTATATCAAACCACGGAGGCTGAAAAATGGAACAGGAGCGTGAGATTCGAAAAATTGCCATTTACGGTAAAGGTGGGATTGGGAAATCCACCACGACCTGTAATCTGTCAGCGGCATTGTCCCACAAAGGGTATCGGGTGATGCAGATCGGCTGCGATCCAAAGTCGGATTCAACGAAGAACCTGATGAGAGGCGTGCGTATCCCTACGGTGCTGGAACAATTGAAGCAGAAGGGCGAGGAGCTTACACTGGAGGATATCGTTTTTACCGGATACAATGGCATCTTCTGTGTGGAGTCCGGCGGTCCTACCCCGGGAGTGGGATGTGCCGGACGCGGTATTATTTCCGCCTTTGAGAAGCTGGAGGATCTGCGTGCATTCGAAGTTTATCAGCCGGATATTGTCATTTATGATGTCCTGGGTGATGTTGTCTGCGGCGGTTTTGCCATGCCGATCCGCGAGGGATACGCAAAGGATGTCTATGTGGTGTCTTCGGGTGAGATGATGGCCCTTTACGCAGCAAACAATATCGCTGCCGCGATCCGGAATTTTGGAAAGCGCGGTTACGCCCGGCTTCGGGGACTCATTCTGAATGCCAGAAACATTGAGAATGAGGTTGAGATCGTACAGGAGGCTCTGAAGGAAATTGGGACAGACCTGATCCAGTACATTCCGCGCTCTCCGGAAATCCAGGAAGCGGAGCGGGGCGGGGGTACGGTGTTCGAATGTCTTGAAGAATCGCGGATGCAGGCTGTGTACAGTGAGCTTGCGGACAAGATTATGGCGCAGGGAGAGCAGGGGGACTGAAAACCGGATCTTGAAAAAATGATTATGTTCCAGTAAATGTGTGTGCATCTATCCATTCCAGACAGGTTTGCGCAAAGGTTGCAAATGCGCAAAGAGCCTGTTGAATTTTCCAGGAAGAGGAGGTGAAGCACACATTTATTAGCAGAATAGGTTAGAAATAACTAACATAAGTAAGAATAAACTGCCAGACTGTATGAATGAAAAAACAATCGAAGTAGATTGATAGGAGGATTTGTAACTGTGAAGGTACTGACCGGGGTTTCATTCTATCTGGCTGGGCAGCTGTAGAGTAAGAAAATAGGAGGAACGAAAGCGATGAAAACAATGAGAAAAGGAATGGCACTTCTTCTGAGTGCTGCGATGAGCTGCAGCCTGCTGATGGCAGGAACTGCATTTGCGGAAGAAGCAGAGACGGAAAGCAGTTCTTTTGTACTGGAGTATACGGAGGATATGCAGGCGCAGGGCTATGAGGCCCTGGAGCTGGAGAGCGTTCCGGAGAGGGTGGTGTGCCTGTCTGCGGCTCCGGTACTTGCACTGTATGAATTGGGTGTGAACATCGTTGGTGTGGTAAATAGCTCGGTTGTAACCTGGCCGGAGGAACTGACAGAAAACGCTGAGACGATGTCTTTTTCGGTGATGAGCGATAATTTTGATGCAGAAAGCGTGGTAAATCTGAACCCGGATCTGGTGCTGGTTTCCTCGTCGGTAAAGGACACGGTTGGCGCGACACTGGAGGAGATTGGAATCGCGGTATACTATGTCAATTCCGGACACACAGTTTCCTATGAGGCGATCAAGGAAGAAACGCAGGTGTATATCGACGCATTTGCTGTCGATGAAGAGTCCCAGGCTGCGGCAGATGAAATTCTGCAGAGCTTTGCAGATGTGGAAGAACGCGCTGCTGCGGCAGCAGAAGCACTGGATGGCAAGACCGTTATGGTTTTGCAGTCGGGAAGCGATTCTCATTATATCCAGACAGCGGATGGCACGCTTGGCACAATGGCAGAAATGATCGGTTTCACGAATGTTTATGAGAATGAGTCTTCCTCCATGGTGCAGCTGGATTTTGAGGAGGCGCTGGATTACGACCCGGATGTGGTGATGTGTGTTGGCGCGGAGAGTGCGGAAGACCATCAGGTGGCGATGGAAGCTGCTTTTGCGGAAAATGAAAGCTACTGGTACAGCATCGATGCGATCGCAGAGGGCAACGTAATTTATCTTCCGGTGGATTTCTGCTCGACAGCAGGAATCAATATCGTAAATAATCTGAACGATCTGATGGACACCGTGGCGGAATTTTACGGCCTTGATTTTTAATAACAGTTCAGAACAGCATCAAAATAAAAGGACGACGGGCTGCGCATATAACAGGGAAGGTGCAGCTCGTTGGCTGTGACGGGATTGTGATTAGGAGAGACCATGAAAAAATACAAAAAAAATTCCGGCGGCAATCTGCTGTTGAAAACAGGCATGGTATGGGCCGTATTGCTTGTGGCGACTGTGCTGATGTTCTTTATCAGTATTGCGATTGGCAGCGTCCGTTTTTCCTTACCGGAAATCTGGTATGCCCTCTGGCATGAGGATGCGGGAAACGCCTATGTGATTATCTACAGCCTGCGGCTGCCGCGCGCACTGCTGGCGATTCTGGTCGGAGCGAGCCTTTCAAGCGCGGGTGCGCTCCTGCAGGCAGTGATGCGCAACCCGCTGGCCGATCCGGGAACCATCGGCGTGTCCGCAGGAGCCGGGACGGCGGCGATTACCATCCTGCTGCTGTTTCCGAATATGACTCTGTCGGTTCCGCTTTTTGCTTTTATCGGGGCAGCGGTTGCCTGTGTACTGATTTATCTTCTGGCCTGGAATGACGGGATTAACCCGGTGCGGATTATCCTTGCCGGTGTGGCGGTAAACGCGGTCCTGGGCGGTTACAATTCTTTTTTGCAGCTGCAGAACAGCGATAACCTCTCCGGGGTGCTTGCTTTTATGAATGGCAGCCTCTCCGGACGGAACTGGACGCATGTGCGGGTGATGGCGCTTTACGCAGGGATCGGCCTGTTCCTGGCGTTCCTGTGTATCCGGAACGCCAATGCCCTCCAGCTTGGCGATGAGATGGCGAAAAATCTTGGCGTGCGTGTCAATGCGAGCCGAATTGCGCTCTCGGCTGTCTCTGCATTCCTGGCGGCGGCAACGGTCTCTGAGGTGGGAATGATTGGCTTTGTTGGGCTGGTGGCACCGCACATTGCCCGGATGTTGGTTGGGAGCGATTATAAGGTTCTGCTGCCTACCAGCATGCTGACAGGGGCATTCATGGTTTTGCTGGCCGACACGGTTGGAAGAAGTATCTGGCCGGGGACGGAGATTCCGGTGGGAATCATGATGAGTGTCTTCGGCGGCCCATTCTTTTTGTATATGCTCAGAAAGCGGGGGAATTTCAATGGAGCTTGAGGCGAAGGAATTACAGATTGGCTATGGGGAGCATGTGATAGTAGAAAATATGGATGTGATGATTGCCAGAGACCGGATCACAACGATTATCGGCCCGAACGGCTCCGGAAAATCTACGGTGCTAAAGGCATTGACGAGACTGATCCGCTATCAGCGCGGAAATGTGGTTCTGGATGGCCGTGACATTCAGGAACTGAAGCCGAAGGAGCTGGCCCGCCAGCTTGGCGTGCTGCCGCAGATCCACTCCGCACCGTCTGATTTTCGCGTCGGGGAATTGGTAAGCTACGGACGGATGCCCTACCAGAAGCTGCTTTCCGGGAAAAGCAAAGAGGATGAGGCTGTCGTAGAATGGGCGATGCGGGAAACAGGAACATTGGCGTTTAAGGACAAATCCATCTATGAGATTTCCGGAGGCGAAACACAGCGGGTCTGGATTGCTACGGTGCTGGCACAGAAACCGGAGATCATGTTTCTTGATGAGCCGACGACCTACCTGGACGTGGCACACCAGCTGGAAACAATGAAGCTTGTCAGACGGCTGAACCGGGAAACCGGAATCGGAATTGTCATGGTACTGCATGACCTGACACAGGCCATGGAAATCAGCGATCATGTGATTGTGATTCAGAATGGGAAAAAATACGATGAAGGCGCACCGGAGGATGTGATTACCGCAAAGATGATGCGGGAGGTTTATGATGTAGACTGTGAGCTTCTCCGTGTTCCTGGCAGAAAACGTCCGCTTCTGGCATATGAACAGCTGGCTGGATGAGGTATGAGAAAGGAAAAAATATGGGTCTGGATGGAAATGAAATGCTGCGCAGCCTGAAACACTTAAGCGAGGTGGAGCGGATGAAACAGGTGGTTCCGCTCTCTTACGCGCTGTTTCCGGGGTATCACTGTCCCCTGATGGGTGCGATGCTGACCATAAAGGAAATTGATTCCTCCGTGATGGTAGTATTGGGACCGGACGAGTGCGCGTATTACACAAAAATGGCGACCGATGGCACGGGGATGGCGGCGGATGGCTGTCAGATCGTGTCGATTGTGCTGGACCAGCACGATGTGACGTTCGGCTGCCAGAAAAAACTGGAGGCAGCGTTTGCGGAGCTTGCGAAGGAATACAATCCCAAAGCAGTTTTTCTGGTGACGACCTGTGTCCCGGAAGTGACTGGAGATGATGTGGATTCCCTGGCGGATAATCTGATCGAAGAATATGAATTTCCGATTCTGGTAGTTCACGCGGAGAATTTTAAGACAGACGACCACCTGCCGGGGATTGAACATACGATGAGTGAATGTATCCATCTGATGGAAGCGCAGGAGTGCGATGGCTCTGTGAATGTGCTGGGGCTGCGGCTTGGCGATTTCAGGCGGACGGAAACCGCGCAGATTCTGAGAGAATGTAATGTGCCGATTGGCATGCTGCTTCCCGGAAAGACCTCTGTGGAGGAGATTCGGCGCGCTCCGGAGGCAAAGGTCAATCTGGTGGTTCATCCGGTCGGACTGCCGCTGGCGAAAAAAATGAAAGACCGATTTGGGGTCCCTTATGTGGACTTTCAGCGGTTTAGCGAACCAAAGACGATTCTGGCCTGCTACCAAAGTCTTTTTCAATATCTGGAGCAGCCAATGCCGGGAAAAATCCGGACGATGTACGAAGCGGCAGAGGAACGAACGGAAAAGGCGCGCCCGCTTCTGGCCGGAGGCCGGTATATCAGCGGTAACACCGCGCTATGCAATTATGAAATGCACAGCTTTCTGCACAGACGGCTGGGACTTACCGCACAGCTGCTGCAGATTTCAGACCTGGATGAAGATGGCCTTGTCTGGAGAAAGGATATTTTGCAATATGCGGATCCGTATGTGACACGCGCGGCCAATATCGGAGCGCTGCAGTACCTTTATCCGGTGCTGAAACCGGATTATAATCTGGGAGCAGGCGCCGCCAGGGAGATGATAAAGTCCGGTACTGTGCCGGTACAGATGATGCAGGCATACAATACCCTTGGATTTGAAGTGAACGAGATGGTGGTAAATGCATTTCTGACAGCCTGTCAGAGAAAGAAAGGAGGCCGGGTATGAGTCTGTGCAGGTTTTATCCGCAGCCGTCCGACAGGATGGCGATTATGTGGAGTCTGATCCCGATCAAAGGGGCGATCGTGCTGGAATATGGTCCGGCGGGGACCACACATTTTGGAGGAGGTATGTATGGATCGCTGGGGCTTCGTCCGAATGAGTCTCTATTCACGACGCATATCAGCGAGGATGACGTCGTAATGGGTGATGTTTCCCGGTTGGAAAACGCACTTCTGGAGTTGGACGCCGCATATGCGCCCCAGGTGATTTTTGTGGTGGCCTCTGCTGTGATTGCCGTGATCGGTACGGACATCGTCGGGGTGTGCAATTATATGCAGGAAAAAGTAAACGCCAGACTCGTGGCGTTCCCGGATGGCGGTTTCCGCGGCGATTATACTTTCGGCCTGCGGGCAGTATACCGCCTTCTGGCGGAAGAAATGACGACACCAGTTATGAGACAGGAAGTGGAACCGTCGTCTGCTGTTTCAAAGGACAGATCTGCCGAACCAGAATTTAAGCTACAGACGAAAGGGAACACAGAAGCGGCCGCAGCAATCAGCTGTACATATCAGATTCTTGGGGCTTCCGCTGGAAGCTATCGCATCCGTTCAGATGTATGGGAGGTTCGGCAGCTGATGCGGGAAGCATTTGGCTGGGACTGCCGGATGATCATGGGGCTTGAGACCAGTGTAGAAGAAATGAGTGGGGCAGGAAAAGCCTCTCTGAATCTGGTGCTGCGGAATGAAGCACTCGAAGCTGCCAGGGTATTCCAGAAAAAGTTTGATACACCGTATGTTTATAGCGCGCCATACGGCTATGCGGGTACCCTGCGCTGGCTGAATCAGATTTCAGAGGTGATCGGTGTTCCGGTAAACCCTGCAGTCGCGGAGCGGCTGCAGGAAAAAATCCTGGATATGCGTCCTATGGGGATGGGAGGTCCGATGGGAAGCATTCGCCGCAAAAATCCCGCAGCGGTCATTCAGGGAGACTATGATACGGTGCTGGGACTGGCCGGAGCTATGGAAGAAATGGAAATTCCAGTAGTACACAGGATCTGCTCGCACAGCCTGAAAGCAATTGAAAAAGCACCCATGGGACCGGAGCGAAGAGCTGCTGCCGATATGCGGACAGGTGTTGTGGAAGACGAATCAGACAGTCTGCACTATTATCCGGTCGAAAAAGAACGCCTGGATCTGTTTGGCGGGCTGCGCGACACCTGGATACTTGGGAGCGAGGAAGCCGAACGGTTCGCTTCGAAGGATAATTATTTCACCTGTGTCAGCGCTCCCTTTGTCGGACACACGCAGATCGCCTCGCATCTTCCCTTTATGGGTGAGAAGGGGATGGATTATCTGAGGGAATGCAAATCCTCCTATTTTGCGCGATGTGGCATTTGAGAAAATAATCTTATATTTTTCTCTTGCACTTTCTGTTAGCATCTGCTACAATACAGGAGGTTAGAAGAAACTAACCACTCGTGAATAAACCATGGTCACTCCTTTCTGCCCTGTAACTGCTGGACAGGGAGGAAGGAACCCATGGAAAACCCGAAGGAGGACAGTGGGATGGATTATTTAAAAATTGAAAAAGTAATTGGAAGAGAGATCATTGATTCCAGAGGAAATCCGACCGTGGAGGCGGAGGTGACTCTCGTAGATGGAACTGTCGCGAGGGGAGCGGCTCCGAGCGGCGCGTCAACGGGCGAGTTTGAAGCACTGGAATTAAGGGATGGCGACAAATCCAGATTCGGCGGCAAGGGTGTTGAAAAGGCGGTCGCGAATATCAATGGGACAATCAATGATGTGCTTGTCGGGATGGACGCAAGCGATATTTATGCGGTCGATGCGGCGTTGATCCGCGCGGATGGCACGAAGGACAAATCGAACCTTGGCGCGAACGCGATCCTTGCGGTGTCAATTGCCTGTGCAAGAGCTGCGGCGACAGCGCTGGAGCTTCCGCTGTATCGGTTCCTTGGCGGCATCAGCGGCAATCGCCTGCCTGTTCCGATGATGAATATTTTAAATGGCGGCGCCCATGCGGCAAACACGGTGGATGTGCAGGAATTTATGATCATGCCGGCAGGTGCACCAAGTTTTCGGGAAGGATTAAGATGGTGTACTGAAGTATTCCATGCGCTGGCTGCACTTCTGAAAGCGAAAGGACTGGCGACATCCGTCGGGGATGAGGGCGGCTTTGCTCCGGACCTGGCCAGTGACGAAGAAGCGATTCAGTACATTATCGAGGCGATTCGGAAAGCCGGATATGAGCCGGGCAGGGATTTCGTGCTTGCAATGGATGCCGCTTCCAGTGAGTGGAAGGGCAGTGCGAAAGGCGAATATATCCTTCCGAAATGCGGGAAGAAATTTACATCAGCGGAGCTGGTAGAGCACTGGAAAGGGCTGGTAGACAAGTATCCGATCTATTCCATCGAGGATGGCCTGGATGAGGAAGACTGGGAAGGCTGGCAGATCATGACAAAAGAACTCGGCGGCAGGGTGCAGCTTGTCGGCGACGACCTGTTTGTGACCAACACAGAGCGTCTGCAGAAGGGAATCCGTATGGGGTGCGGCAATTCCATTCTGATCAAGTTAAACCAGATCGGTTCCGTATCGGAAACACTGGAAGCAATCAAGATGGCTCACAAGGCGGGCTATACGGCAATCGCTTCCCACCGTTCCGGAGAGACAGAGGACACCACAATCGCGGATCTTGCAGTTGCCTTAAACACCTGCCAGATCAAGACTGGAGCACCGAGCAGGAGCGAGCGTGTGGCAAAATATAACCAGCTTCTGCGCATTGAGGAGGAACTGGGAGAGAGTGCCGTATATCCGGGATTTGGCGCTTTCAATTTTGAAAAATAACAATATGGCAGCATTCGGCCGGAGGTTCTGTGTTACTTCCGGCCGTTATTATGCACACAGGCGGGTGCGGAAATTTGCGGCTTGCGCCGCACCCGCCTGGCACAGCGGATAGGGGGTGAGAGCACCCCTATCCGATTGTACACAGGCGGGTGTGGAATTATGCAGCTTACGCTGCACCCGCCTGGCACAGTGACGGTTCAATGAAGAGAAGCTGTTCTCTGAAACCCAGAAAGGGGCAGAAATAGTGTTTTTCAGCAAATGTATTGAAAAAAATACATACGTTTGTGATTAAGTGTGTTATAATCCTAACTATAGTTAGATGAAACTAATTTCACAAACTTATCATACGAGGAGGATTTTCATGGTAAAGGACAGGGAGCAGTGGGCAGGTTTTCAGGGCGTGCACTGGAGATATGAGGTGAATGTGCGGGATTTTATCCAGAATAATTATTCCCCTTATGACGGCGATGAATCATTTTTGCAGGGCCCTACTGAGGCAACGGAGGAGCTCTGGGGGAAGCTGCAGGAGCTTCAGAAGGAAGAACGCGCAAAGGGCGGTGTTCTGGATATGGAGACAGAAGTAGTCTCCGGGATTACTGCTTATGGCGCGGCGTACATTGATGAGGATAAAAAGGATCTGGAGCAGATGGTCGGTTTGCAGACGGACAAGCCGCTGAAACGGGCGTTTATGCCTTACGGCGGTATTAAGATGGCTGAGCAGGCCTGCCGGATGTATGGCTATGAGCCGAGTGAAAAGCTTCATGAGGTATTTACGAAATATCACAAGACTCACAACCAGGGAGTGTTTGATATTTATACGCCGGAGATGAAAAAAGCACGTCATGCGCATATCCTGACCGGACTGCCGGATACCTACGGCAGAGGGCGGATTGTGGGGGATTACCGCAGGGTAGCTCTTTATGGGATTGATTTTCTGATTGAGAGCAAGAAGAAGGATTTTGCGGCTACAGAGCGTCAGGGAATGAGGAGGTATGATTTCCAGCTCCGTGAGGAGATCGCAGACCAGATCCGGGCTCTTGAGGAAATGAAAGAGATGGCGAAAGCATACGGCTTCGATATTTCCCAGCCTGCTTCGAATGCAAAAGAAGCGGTGCAGTGGCTGTATTTTGGCTATCTCGCGGCGATAAAGACGCAGAACGGCGCGGCGATGAGCGTGGGACGGATTTCCACCTTCCTTGATATCTATATTGAGCGGGATATGCAGGCTGGCATCCTTACAGAGAAGGAAGCGCAGGAGCTGATCGACCATCTGGTGATGAAATTCCGTATGGTCAAGTTTGCCCGTATCGAATCCTACAATCAGCTGTTTTCCGGCGATCCCGTGTGGGCGACCCTTGTGTTGGGAGGCTTCGGCAATGACGGCCGCCATCAGGTGACGAAAAATGATTACCGCTTTCTGCACACGCTGGAGAATATGGGACCGGCTCCGGAGCCGAACCTGACCGTGCTGTATTCTTCGCGGCTGCCGGAGAATTTTAAGAATTACGCGGCGGCCATCTCGGTAAAGACCAGCTCGATCCAGTATGAGAACGACGAGGTGATGCGTCCGGTATGGGGCGATGATTATTCTATCTGTTGCTGTGTATCCGCGACCGAACAGGGCAAGGAGCTTCAGTTTTTCGGCGCACGCGCGAACCTGGCTAAGTGCCTGCTCTATGCGATCAATGGCGGAGTGGACGAAAAGCTGGGAGAGCAGGTCGGACCGAAATACGCGCCCATCACCTCGGAATATCTGGATTACGATGAAGTCATGGAAAAGTACGATGCCATGCTGGACTGGCTGGCGCACCTGTATGTGGGTACGCTGAACATGATTCATTATATGCACGACAAATATTACTATGAGGCGGCGGAGATGGCGCTGATTGATTCCCATGTAAAGCGCAGCTTCGCCACCGGTATCGCCGGATTTTCCCATGTGGTGGATTCATTCTGCGCGATCAAATACGCAAAGGTAAAACCGATCCGCAATGAAAAAGGGATCGCGATCGATTTTGAAATTGAAGGTGATTTCCCGCGCTATGGAAACGACGACGACCGTGCGGATGAGATTGCGATCTGGGTGCTGCGTTCTTTTATGGGCAAGCTGAAGCACATCCACACCTATCGCGATTCCACGCCTTCTACATCTATCCTGACGATCACGTCGAACGTGGTATATGGCAAGGCGACCGGCGCGATGCCGGACGGAAGAAAAGCAGGCGAGGCTCTTTCCCCAGGCGCGAATCCCTGCTATGGCGCGGAAAAGAACGGGCTTCTGGCTTCCCTGAATTCCGTAGCGAAGATTCCATATGAGTACGCGCTGGATGGCATCTCCAACACCCAGACCATCAATCCGGACGCACTGGGGCACAGCGATGAGGAGCGGACAGAAAATCTGGTGAGCGTGTTGGACGGCTACTTTGACCAGGGAGCGCATCACCTGAATGTGAATGTATTCGGTATCGAAAAGCTGAAGGATGCCATGGAGCATCCGGAGAAACCGGAGTACGCGAACTTCACCATCCGCGTGTCCGGCTATGCCGTGAAGTTTATCGACCTCACGAAAGAGCAGCAGCAGGATGTGATCAACCGCACCTGCCATGCCGCGATGTAGGGAACGCGGGCATCCCACATTTCGTGTAGAATATGCTCTGACCACGCAATAAGTGTGGCCGGGGCATGACAAGTAACGAAAACGCAAATAGCTGATATGGCGGAGCAAGGCAAACAAAACTGGAGGATCAGGATATGGACGGTCGGGTTCACTCTCTGGAAACCTTTGGGCTGGTGGACGGTCCGGGAGTGCGCTGCGTTGTTTTTCTGCAGGGCTGCGCCATGCGCTGCCGCTACTGCCACAACCCCGAGACCTGGAAAAGAGACGCGGGAGAGCTCTGGACGCCGCAGGGACTGTTTGAAAAGGTCTATCGATATCGCAACTACTGGAAGAAAAACGGAGGCATCACCGTCAGTGGCGGTGAGCCTCTTTTACAGCTGGACTTTGTTGCCGATTTTTTCTCTCTGGCTAAGGAGAAAGGAATTCACACGGCGCTGGATACATCCGGCAACCCATTTTCGCCGGATCAGGAGTACCTGGCGCGGTTTGGGAGGCTGATGGATGTCACGGATCTCTTCCTCCTTGATATCAAGGCCATGGATGGACAGCTGCACCACGATCTGACCGGACAGGATAACGCGAATATTCTGGCAATGGCGCGTTATCTTTCGGATCATGGAAAGGATCTGTGGATCCGTCATGTGCTGGTGCCGGGGCTGACGGATTCCGAGGAGGAATTGGTAGCATTGCGGGAATTCGCTCGTGATCTTTCGACCCTGCGGCGTCTGGAAGTGCTGCCATACCATACGCTGGGCCGCTTTAAATGGGAAAACCTTGGAATACCGTATTCTTTGGACGGTATACCGACTCCCACAGAAGAAGAAATCAGGAGAGCGCGGCGGCTTCTCGAATTGTGATTTATTCCCGCGAAGCAACGAGCCAAGTAGCCGGAGCCATAAGGTATCCACCGGCAAGCCGGTACCCCTTATGACATAGCTTGCACGGATATTTGGCGGTGCTGTATGCCAGTGGCACACGTTTTATGTCCCGATTTTCGCAGAAAATCGAGGACGCAGGCACCGACCGAAGCGGAGCGTAGATGCCGCGAGGATCCAATACCCTGTATGCTTGCATCAGGGTATTGGACCGCAGAGAAATAGATCAGACGATGATAGAAATTGCTGCAAAGAACGGCAGCAGGAAGGAGCATCCGCATGAAATACACAGGTCAATACTGGATCATGATCGCTCCCTTTATGAGAAGACTCGTGGCGAAAAAGTACGGGCGAAAGGCCGCAGGAGAATACATCAGGAACTCCCCTATCCGATTGTTGGCAGAAATCAGCCCTTCCAATGCTTCCCGAAATAGTCTGCCAGGATAACCATGCGATTGCCATACCTGGCAAGAAGGGTTTGCGGCGGTGAAGTATCATATAGTAATTCCGATCGTGTTTGCCTGAGACAAATATCAATAATTTTTTAGTACCTTCTCAATATCGTAAACAAATCGTTACTATTCACAGTAAAATAT
>JAJPXX010000225.1 GCA_021205225.1 Lachnospiraceae bacterium | reverse complement strand
TGCTAAGGAGGTATCAAATGAGTGTACAGTTGCTGGATAAAACCAGAAAAATTAACCAGTTGTTGCACAACAATAACACCAGCAAGGTGGTTTTCAATGACATCTGTGATGTGCTGACTGGAATTTTGAATTCAAATATCCTGGTAATCAGCCGCAAGGGAAAAGTACTTGGCGTAGGACTGTGTGACGAGGTAGAAGAAATCCGGGAGCTGATCGTAGACCGGGTCGGCGGTTTTATTGACCCAATGCTGAATGAGCGCCTTCTGGGTGTACTCTCTACCAAAGAAAATGTGAACCTTGAGACCCTTGGTTTTGTCGGTGAAAATGTCAGACAGTATCAGGCCATCATTAATCCGATTGACATTGCGGGAGAACGTCTGGGAACCGTTTTTATGTATAAATACGGCAGCCAGTATGATATCGACGACATTATTCTCAGTGAATACGGAACAACCGTGGTTGGTCTGGAGATGATGCGCTCGGTCAATGAAGAAAACGCAGAGGAGAACCGCAAGATCCAGATCGTGAAGTCTGCGATCAGCACGCTTTCGTTTTCTGAGATGGAAGCACTCATCCACATCTTTGATGAGCTGGACGGCACAGAGGGAATTCTGGTGGCAAGCAAGATCGCGGACCGGGTAGGGATCACACGCTCCGTGATTGTGAACGCTCTCCGCAAATTTGAGAGCGCAGGAGTGATCGAATCGCGCTCCTCCGGAATGAAAGGCACCTACATCAAAGTGCTGAATGATTATGTCTTTGATGAGCTGGAAGAAATCAAAAAAAGTAAGAATCTTTGAAATGTTTTTATCGCATACGAATCGAGCAGGAGGCGGCATTCTGTCTCCTGCTCATCTGCGTTGTGCGCATAATTTACACAAACGGGCAGGAGATGCTTCATCGTCTCCTGCCCGTTTGCGCGTGGTTCATCCGGCGGCAACCGGCATTTTTTTCCTCAGCCGATTACCGAAAGCACATAGGTATGTATCGTCTTATAGGTCGCTGCTGTGTAATGGATGCCGTCCGACGTACTGAACCCATTCGTGGTCAGATATGTGTAGGTATCCAGATAAACAGACGAAAAAGCAGCCTTCAGCTTTGTATTAAAAGCCGCTATCTGGGTATTCGTCACGGAATATCCGTATTTCTTCGCTGTCGTCTCATTCACCGGGTTCACCGCCATCATGTAAAACTCTGTGTCCGTGTACTTCGCGATCAAGGTATTATAATATGTAATATACAAAGAAATATTGCCCAGGTCATTGATCCCGAAAGCAAATATCACTTTCGCATTTGGATCCTCGTCAAGATAAGCAGCCAATGCCGAGCTGGCATAGCTCTTCAGCCAGCTGTAGCCTGCTCCAACCTTACCGATAAAAATGGTGTTGGAATCAGACACCGCACTCGCCATGCCAACGACACGAGAGTCCCCGACAAAAATATATTTTCCATCAAACTCTTCCACTACCTTCTTGCCATCCGAATCCAGTGTGTAGCCGTCCACAACGCAGTCCGTCAGGCGGACACCATTTTCGTCCACATAATAATCCCCGATCCACTGGCTCGTCAGCAGGATGCCATCGTCATCAAAATAGTAATACGACCCATTGATCTTCTTCCACTTTCCCTGCACGCGCACGCCAGAGGCATTAAAATAATATTTGTTTCCATTCTTCTTCACCCAGCTGCTGCTTATCCGTGCGCCTGCACCGTCGCCGCAATAATATTTTCCGTTTACCGAAAAAATCTTTCCGGTCCCCAGACGGCCTTTTGCGTTAAAATAATAATATTTCCCGCTGATTTTCAGCCACTGGCTTTGCGCCATAACGCCGCTCGCGCGCAGATAATACTTTTTCGTCCCGGATGTTTTCCATTTTTTTACATAAATCTTACCTTTTTTATTCGCGTAGTAGGTATTTCCATTGTATGTAAACCAGCCGGTCTGGCAGACGCCTTTGGAATTAAAATAATAGATTCCGCCATCAATGTTCAGCCAGATATTTTTCGCGTAACCACCTTCTGCGTACCAGTATTTCAGCCCGGCCGTCTTCGTCACAAACCGGCCGCCGGAAACTGCCGCAGCTGTCTTGACCACATTTTCATCACTCGCTGAAGCTTTTACACTTCCCATGCTAAACAACAGCCCCAGCAGCATGGCAAGCAGCAGTATATATCTTTTTTTTCCGCTCATTCCGCTCCTCCTCATCCTTTCGTATTTGATCTCTGCCACAAACAAACAGATACTTTATTATCCTACCACACCTTTTCCTGTTCTGTCAATTTTTTGAAATTATTTTGTAATAATTTTTATGTAACAGGTTACAGACCGCCTGCTGTTCTGAACTGTTACATTTTTACATTAAAAGCAATCAGCACTTTCAGTCATATCCTGCGGAAAAGCTTTCAAAATACAAAATGAGCTGACCTGGCGGCGGAATGCGGCTGCGGCTGTGACAGACCGTACGCCGCAAATACTCCGTAAAACACCTCCATGTCAGCTCCAAAAAGCTCATTGCGGGTTCTCGGCCACTGTGTTTTCCGTATCCGTTGTTTCAGCAGACGCCGTACCCGTAATTACGGTATCCGAATTCGCCGTGTCTGCAGTCTCAGTGTCCGTTGTTTCAGTGTCCGCTGCCGCAGTCCCGGAAGACAAATCCGCCGTGTCCGATACTGCGGTATCTGTAGCCGCGGCAGCCGGTGTGATCACAATATTTTCTCCGGCCACTTCCGTCTTGCGCTTTACGATATCCTCGATCTGTGCACGCTGTGCTTCTGTCAGGGAAGAGGCGTTTACAACAACATCCACCGTACCTTCTGTGATACTCACGACACAGTCTGTGTAGCCGCTTGCTTCAAGCAGAAGCTCGGCTGCTGACTCTTTCTCCGCGTTTACCGTCAGTGTTGTCATCGCGGTGACGGCTTCCTGTTTTTCCTCCTCCGTCAGGTCTGTGCTGTCAATCATTTCCTGCAGCTCTTCCTTGCTCTTAGAGCGCACCTGCTCCCGGCTCAGCTTCGCCGCGGCAAGAATCTCGCTTGTAGTGCTGACACTGGTACTCGCCAGCACAGCCTCCCCGACAGCAGCCTCCGTCGTTCCGGCGGCGCCGCTTCCATCGGATGAAGAATCCTCCGTGCCGTCCCCATCCAGACTGACAATGTCCGTATAGGTATCTACATATGTATTTTCCTCAATTTCATCCGTCAAAAGCACTGTACTGTCGTCAGAGCTAACCGTATCCGCCGTCTCTTCCAGAATACGCCCGGAGTAATTCAGATAGCCCGCAATTGCGACCATAATCGCCAGCGTTGTAATGATGATCTGATTTTTCTTAAATAGCTTTTTCACCTGATCCTCCTTATTCCATCTTCATTACTTTGATCTTATGCGCCTCCACGCCAAATAATGCCATCACTGCTTCCGTAATCTCTGTGACAATCCGCGCGTCATCCGCCCCCTGCGCAATCACCAGCACTCCCAGTATTTCCGGCGCAAGCTCCTCTGTCACAAAGGGCGTTTCACTCCCGTCCGCATCCCTTTCATAAATCGTGCTTTCACCGGAAGACGACTGTTCTGAAGAAGCGGAACCGTTCTCATCTGTGCTTTCCTCTTTTCCCTCGGACTGCTCCGTATCCTTTTCCACTACCTTCTTTCCGTCTGACTTCAGCGTGATCATCACGCATGTCTCTCCGATCCCTTCTACCTGGCTCAGAATCCGCTCCAGCCGTACCTCCAGCTCTGTCGTCAGATCGTCTGCGCCCTCTCCCGACGAAGAATTCCCAGAAATATCCGAAACAGACATCTCCCTCTCAGATGCAGAAGAATCCTCCGTTCCGCCGCCATCGGATGGCCACGCAATCACTACCAGTAAAAGGCCAAAGAGCAAAAGAATGACGATCTGATCTTTTTTCGCGCTTTTCCATTTGTCGAGCCATTGCCGCATATCCTCCTGCCCTCTTCTTTCTTTCTGATTATAGTATCCGCTGAAAATCTACTCGCCCCAGGCAAGCGTTATCTCACTTTCCGGCAGCAGGTACAGTCCGGCGAGTTCTGTTTTTGTTTTCTCCAGAGCAGCCTCATCTCCCTCCCCGGAAGAATTCTCTGCGATTATGGATATCGTCTCGATGGAATACCCGTCCCCGCCGAAGGTGATCTCCGTTGAGACCGCCATCAGACCGTACGCCGAAGCAATTTCCGCGACCTGCCTTTCCAGCTCTGCCTGATAAGCCTCCAGAATCTGTTCATTTTTCAGGTCGGAAAGTCCTTCCGCCGCTGTCTCCAGATCATAGTATTCTTCCTTTAAGAATTCCAGCGCCAGCAGCTGTTCGAGCTGATTCTCATCCCCCAGAAGCTCCAGCGCCGGATTTATGGCCACCAGAAAAAATACCAGACCCGCGTAAAAGCGGACATATTTCGCGAAGCGTCCGTCCGGAACCAGGTGCAGCAAAATCGTCAGAACGCACATACTTCCCGCGAGTGTCTTCATCCATTGCGTCAACGCCTTCCCTCTCCTTCCGCAGCTGCGCCATCCGGAATCTGTGCCAGATGCCGTTATAGGTCACACCTGTAAAGATTGACATAACGTAAATCTGGTCATGGTATGACCCTGTAACCATTTTCCTCCAGGCCCTAAGCGCCCCTTACGGAGGCGGTAATCATTGCCAGCAGAATCGCGAACATGGCAAGCACCGATATCATCACGCGCAGCAGCAGCACCGTTCCGGCAGAGATGCTCTCGATCCCTTCCACCATCCGTTTTTCACACACGGGCTGGATCGCCGCGCAGATCACGCGAAACAGCAAAACACAGGCCGCAAGCTTGATTAGCGGCGCCAGACATATCATCAGCAGCGCAATAATTCCGGCCACGCCAACCGCATTTTTAATCACAACCGCGGAACCTGCCACCGTTTCCGCCGCCACGTCAAGCACGGAGCCAATTCCCGGAATCACAGATACGATCCGGCTGAGTGCGGAATTTTTCAGAGAGTCTACTGCCGGCGTGACCAGGCACTGCACCGTCTGCAGACCCACTACCACCCCCAGCAAGGATTTGATTCCCCAGGAAATTATGGTTTCCAGAAGGCGGGCCAGCCTGGAAAAAATTTCTTCGGAAGAAAGCTGGTTCAGAAGCAAGACAACCATATAAAAACGGATCGCCGGGAGCGCCAGCCGGATCACTGCCGCCTGAATCAGCCCGACCGCCAGCACCGCAACCTCATAAAACCCAAGTGCCGTGACAGATCCCGCACTCAGCACAATTGTAATCACATAGGACGGCAGCAGGATTTCCACAAAGGTATTCAGCGCGCTGCATGTATCTGCAACCAGCTTTGCCATCACGGAAAAAGCATCCAGCAGCAGCACGGAAATTACCAGATACGTCATATAAAAGCTGATATCTGAAATCTGGCGGCTGTCAAACACGCGCACAAAATTCGAAAAAACCGCTGACGCGAGCGCCACAAGCAAAACCTGTACGGCAAGCTGTCTCTGCTGTCTCCACTCAGCAAGCAGCAGCCCGGAAAGAATTGTCACGAGCTCGTCCCAGTGAAAAGGCACATTCCCGGAAAGGAGCTCTTTTACCGTCTCCCAGAACGAAAAATCCTCCGTATCCAGCAGTTCCGAAAGGGTTTCCTCAATCTCATCCAGAGCAAGATAATCCTCCGCCACTTCCAAAAGCGCCCCTTCCTCCGATTCCGCTGTATCTAAAAGCGTCCCTTCCATAGATGAGGCTGCTATATGCAGCGGCGCGGACCAGAGAAGAAATAAAAAAAGCAGAAGCAGGCTTTTTTCGCGCATCCGTTTTCTCCCTTCACGCTCCCGCAAACATGCTTTTCCATCCATAAGCCTGTCACAGAAAAGAATATACCATCTCCATCAGAGCCAGAATGATCGGGGAACTGATCGCCAGAATCGATATTTTCCCGAATATCTCGATCTGGCCGGCGATCGCGCCATATCCCGCGTCACGGCAAAGGCTGGAGGAAAAATCCGCAATATACGTAATTCCGATAATTTTCAGAAGAATTTTAAAATAGCTTTTCTGCGAAGAAACGTAATTGCCGAGCGTCTCCATCAGTTCCAAAACAGAAGAAAGCCGGGTCACTGTGTAAAAAAGAATCAGCAGACACGCGGCAAGGCTTATCAGCTCCGAAAACGGAGAACGCACTTCTCTCATAAAAAGGCCGAGCAGAACTGCGGAAATACCCAGACAGGCGATTTTGATCATATTCATGGAAGCTTTTCTCCCCTTCAGAGCGAAAACAAAGATTTTACCGTCTCAAAAAGCTGGCTGATGTAAGGCACCAGCCAGAACAGCACCAGAAGCAGCCCGGCCAGGCTGGTCAGAAACGCATGCTCCTCCCGGCCGCTCTGCTTCAGTACCTGGCTAAGGACAGAAACCAGAATTCCCACCGCCGCGATTTTAAAGATCAGATTTATACTCATTTTTCACCTTTTCCTGTCCCAGAGCCTTTATTCCTGTTGTCCCGGCTTTGCCGCAGCCGCCGCTTTCACCAGAAGGTCCAACCCTTCACACCAGCAGAATGACCGCGGCAAATCCCACAGCCGCCGACAGCCGCCGGTAAAGAGTTCCTTTTTCTTTCCATTCCGTGCGCGCGTTTTCACAGAGATCCGAAAAACGCTGTTCAAACTTCTGAAGGTGTGTTTTCTGCAATACCGTATCCGCGCAGCACAGCGCCGTTTCCACTTCCAGAAAGCACTGATACTGCGTGTCACTTAAGAAACCAGGCGAAAGCGCTTTTTGCGTGCTCGTCCGCCATATTTCCTGAAATGAGCTGCCGCACCGAGCCTCTGCCTGATCCGCGCTCTCCAGAAGGACTGTCCCAAGTGATGTTTTGCAGCTTTTAGCCGCGTACCGCAGCGCTTCCCCAAGTGACGTGCGGTGCCAGGTCATTTCCTTTTCCAGAAATTCCAGGGCTTCTCTGACTTCCCGCAGAAAAAGCCACCGCTGCTTCAGGCGGTGTTCCTGTTCGGCTCCCGCCAGACAACAGGCGCCGAAAATACAGAGCAGCCCGCAAAGCTTCACTGTTACACGCATCCGGATTCCCCCATGTCTGATCCTTCCTGGCAGCACAGAATTTTCCTGCCGCCATACAATCTTTGCTTCTGCTAACCGGTTTCCGGCAGTCTTTTCTCTCACTGAGCATTCTCTTTATATAAGACCGCTCCATCCTGATCGCAGATTTCCCGCACCATACCCGGCTTTCCTCTTCCCGCAAGCACCACATACCGTTCAAACGCCTTCGCCCGTAGCAGTTTTTGAAGAAATGGTTTGCGCTTCCCTTCTTCCATTGATGCGCTGTGAACGGTAGCGAGCAGTCTGCAGCCGCACGTAAAAGCATGTTCTATTGCTTCCCCGTCCGTCTCATTTCCCAGTTCATCCACCGCAATAACCTCCGGCGACATGGAACGCAAAAGCATCCGCATCCCTTCCGGCTTCCGGCAGCCGTCCAGGACATCCGTGCGCATCCCCAGGTCATTCTGCGGCACTCCAAGATACGAGCCTGCCAGCTCCGAACGCTCATCTACAACCCCCACCGTCTGGCCGGCTCCATACCTGCCGCCATCTGACACCTGGCGGATCAGATCCCGCAGCAGCGTTGTTTTTCCGCCGCCCGGAGGGGAAAGAAGCAGGGTGCTGCATACTTCTTCCTTCTCATACAGCCAGGGGAGCAGCGGATCCGCACAGCCCCTGACCTGATGGGAAAGCCGGATGTTCAGGCTGGAAATATGGCGAAGCGAGCGAACCTGCCCGCCTTCCATCACCGCATGTCCTGCCAGCCCGACGCGATGCCCGCCCGGCACCGTGAGGAAGCCCTGCCGCACCTCTTCATCAAACGCATACAGAGAATATCCGGAAACATACTCCAGCGTTTCTTTGAGATCCTCCTCTGTAACGCAATACCCATCTGCTGCATTTGCCGAAAGCTTCCCTGACAAACAGACCGCAAATTCCTGTCCGCTGTACCGCACAAGCATCGGCCTGCCTGCCCGCAGACGGATTTCCTGAAGCTTTTCCATGTCCAGAGCACAATTAAGGAGTGCGCGGGCTACCGGCGCAGCCAGAAGCTGACAGACCGACTCCTGCCGCAATCAAATCCCTCCCCGGCTTCTCTTCTCCATTCATGTATATGGGACAGACTTCTGGAATATTCCTGAAATTCAAGGTTGCTTTTTTGACTGGAGGCCGATATAATCAGGCTATCAGACGCAATCATAAAGAAAGGGCAGACAGACTATGAAAAAAAGAGTTGTCGTAGCACTCGGCCACAAGGCGCTGGGTACTACTTTCCCGGAACAGAGGGTCGCTGTGCTTCACACGGCGAAGATCCTCGCTGATCTTATAGAAGAAGGCGCACAGCTGATCATTACACACAGCAACGCGCCGCAGCTGGGCATGATCCACACGGCGATCAATGAATACGCAAAAACCCATGAGACCTACAGCGCGCCGGTTTCGCTGTGTTCCGCGATGAGCCAGGGCTATATCGGCTATGATATTCAGAACACGCTGCGCTCCGAACTGCTTTCGCGCGGGATTTACCGCACTGTGGCTACCGTACTTACACAGGTGACCGTGGATCCCTATGATGAAGCCTTCTATCACCCGGTTAAGGTGATCGGCCGCTATCTGAACGCCGAGGAAGCCGCAGAAGAAGAGAAAAAAGGAAATTACGTCATCGAGGAGCCCGGAAAGGGTTTCCGCCGTATTGTGGCCGCTCCGAAGCCCCTTGATATCGTAGAGATTGACGCGATCAACACACTGGTCAACGCGGGACACATCGTCGTCGCGGGCGGCGGCGGCGGAATTCCGGTGCTGAAGCAGCGCAATAACCTGAAGGGCGCGAGCGCCGTCATAGAAAAAGACGCCGTCAGCGGGCGTCTCGCGGATCTGGTCGACGCGGATCTGCTGCTGATCCTGACCAATGAAGAATATGTATACCTTGGCTATGGTTCAGAGAACCCACAGCCCATTCACGAGATGAATGTCTCTGAGGCACTGCAGCACATCCACAATGAAGAATTCGGAAAAGACCAGATGCTTCCGAAGGTCGAAGCATCCGTTCACTTCGTCTCCCAGAAAGCCGGGCGAAGCGCGGTTATCACCTCGCTTGACAAAGCAAAAGACGCCTACCTCGGCAGGACGGGGACGGTGATTGCCTGAAAAAGAGGCCATGGTGTTCACTCACACATCATGGCCTCTTTTTTTAATTTTTCCCTGTACTCCCAATCCCGCCGCGGTCGGGTGCGTCAAGCGCTTCGACCGTCTCAAAATGCAGCTGCGGCTGATGTTCCATGATGCGGAACTGGCAAATGCGGTCATTCCTGCGGATCTGGGTATCACGCAGTGCGCAGGCCGGCATATACCACCAGTCATTCGGTCCCGCATAGGTCTCGTCCACGATGCCCATATGGTTGGTCTGAATGATGCCAAAATTCTTATACGTCGAACTGCGCGGGACGATGTGCGCCTCATAGCCCTCCGGCAGCTGCATCGCCACACCGAGCGGAATCAGGCGGAATTCTCCCTTTTTCATTGTGATATCCTCGGCGGCGCGCAGATCAATCCAGTCCGATTTTCCGTCAATGTATTCCAGACGTTTGATCTGGTCGTTTAAGTATTGTATGCGGATGGTTTTTTCCATGTCTGGTCTCCTGATTATATTTTTTTAACAATTCCATCTGAAACAGGGCACAGTTCTGCGGTTTGATGTTCTGAATTATCCTGCGGGCAGGGATCAAACCCTGCTCCTGCGAAATTCTACAGGTTCGGACGTCCGGTCTCTCAATAAGGTCGCCCCGCAAACACTGCCACGGAGCGCGGCTGCATGACAAATTTTCCGTCAATCCGTCGCTCCTCGCTCTCCTCGTAGCAGTATCTTCCGCACTCATCGCCGCTGGTATTCACGCTTAAATACCACACACCTCCATGCGGGATCTGCGGCAGGCCGATTTCAACCTCTTCCCAGTAGGAATTCACGGCAATATATATCATATCATCGCGCCCCTTCTGACGGTCGTACCCGGCAAAGCTCACACCGATCGTCGGCGCGTTTGGCGGCAGATCCGTGATCTCCGGGTTTACATCGTGCGCGCGGATGGCGGGCATCCCGCAGACTGCGTCCGGCAGGCGCTTCTGGATCACGCGGTGGCGAAAACGGTAATGAATCATGAATTTGAAAAACTCATAGATGTCCCGGTTTTTCTCCAGGAAGCTCCAGTCCAGCCAGGAGATCTCGTTATCCTGGCAGTAACCGTTATTATTGCCATACTGTGTGTTGCCGAACTCATCTCCGGCATAGAACATCGGCGTCCCGCGGCTGCACATCAGTACCGCGCAGGCGTTGCGGATCATCCTGCGGCGGAGGCGGTTCACATTCGGGTCGTCCGTCTCTCCCTCCGCGCCGCAGTTCCAGCTGCGGTTGTCATTCGCGCCGTCGGTATTGTTCCAGCCATTGGCCTCGTTGTGCTTCTCGTTATAAGAATAAAGATCATACAGTGTAAAGCCGTCGTGACAGGTCAGGAAATTAATGCAGGAATTATAGCCCACATAGTTTCCTTTCCCGTCCTCATACGCCCCGCCGTAGAGGTCGCCTGAACCCGCAAGGCTCCAGGCGGCAGTATTGGACACCCAGTTATCCCCTTTTAAATACGAACGCATGACATCGCGGTAGCGACCGTTCCACTCCGCCCAGCGGCGGCTCGCCGGGAATTTTCCGACCTGATACATCCCGCCCGCGTCCCAGGCCTCTGCGATCAGCTTGACATTACTCAGAACCGGGTCATAAGCCAGGGAGCGCAAAAGAGGCGGATTGTTCAGCGGCGTCCCGTCCTCATGGCGTCCGAGGATGCTCGCCAGGTCAAAACGGAACCCATCCACGCGGTAATTGATCGTCCAGTAACGCAGGCAGTCCACGATCATCTGCTGGACAATCGGATGGTTACAGTTTAAGGTATTGCCACAGCCGCTGAAATTATAATAATTCCCATCCGGTGTCAGCATATAATAAACACGGTTATCAAAGCCCTTGAAGCTGAATGTCGGTCCCAGCTCGTTGCCCTCCGCCGTATGGTTGAAAACCACGTCCAGGATCACCTCGATGTCGTTTTTGTGCAGCTCGCGGATCAGATTTTTCAGTTCCCCGCTGACCCGGTGTACCGCAGCGGAAGCCGCGTAGCTCGAATTCGGGGAATAAAAACAGACCGGGTTATATCCCCAGTAATCCAGCAGCTGCCTGCCATTTACCACTCTGGTATCGCGGGTCTCATCAAACTCAAAAATCGGCATCAGCTCCACCGCGTTGATTCCAAGATCCTTCAGATAGGGAATCTTCGCGCGCAGCCCGTCAAAGGTTCCCGGATGCGAAACCCCTGAAGAAGGGTGCTGCGTAAATCCGCGCACATGCAGCTCATAAATCACCAGATCACTCAGTTCCTTCTTCGACTGCGGCATCGCGCCCCAGTCAAAGGTATCGCGCATCACGCGGGCGCGGTAGCTGTCCAGCTTCTTCACACCCCAGAGGCGCTGTCCGGCCACATCCTTCGCGTACGGATCCAGCAAAACCGCATTTTTATCAAAAATCAGCCCCTTCTCCGGATCATATGGTCCATCCACGCGGTAGGCATACTCAAATTTATCAATGTCCAGGCCGAACACGATCATCGAGTAGACATCCCCGATCTTGTACTCTTCCGGAAACGGCAGCACCGCGTACGGTTCCTCCTCCTTCGGGTTATACAGCAGCAGCTCACAGGACCTGCCCTCCCTGGTGTGAACCGTAAAATTCACGCCGGAATCCAGCGCCATCGCCCCATTCATATCAAAATACCCCGGCCGCACCTGAAATCCATTGATCTCCCGCATCGGGCGGATCGACAGGGGGTAATCATAATCTATATCCCGTCTGTTCATCTGTTATCTCGTCTCCATCCCTGTTTTGTTTCAATCGTTTAAGTTAGATTACCATACGCCAGAGAACGTTTCAAGAAAAACTTCGAAAAACAACGGAAAAAAGACCGGATACCCCGCAGCTCCCTGCAAAGGTATCCGATCCCTCTTCCTGTCTTAAATCTCTTAAAATCCTGTTATCTCGCGTTTCTATTCATTCTTCTGTAAAGCGCCCCCGCCATCAGAATCGA
This sequence comes from Lachnospiraceae bacterium, assembly GCA_021205225.1. Taxonomy (GTDB): domain Bacteria; phylum Bacillota; class Clostridia; order Lachnospirales; family Lachnospiraceae; genus Choladousia. Next base: position 202 of record JAJPXX010000225.1, on the reverse strand, counting down.
CAGCGCCAGAAGCATCACGCCTGCATAAACCTCAATCGGGCTGCCATCACCGGTCGCCACTGTGGAATCTGTTTCCGACTCCGTCGCAGTCGTTTCTGTCGCAGTGGTTTCGGACTCTGTCTCTGTAGTCTCAGACTCTGTAGCCGTCGTCTCAGTCTCAGACTCTGTAGCCGTCGTTTCCGTCTCAGTCTCAGACTCTGTA
>JAJPXX010000006.1 GCA_021205225.1 Lachnospiraceae bacterium | reverse complement strand
GCATTTTTCTGAATCGGGATAATATCAGAGAAGGTATGAAATCTGTTCTGGAAGCCATCCACAAAGTGAAAGAAGGAATATCCATCTATATCTTCCCGGAAGGAACACGCAACCGGACACCGGATATTTTAATGGAATTTAAGGAAGGGAGCTTCAAGATTCCTGAAAAGAGCAACGCTCCCATCATTCCGGTCACCTTTGTGAATGTCAGCTCCATTTATGAGGACCACCGGCCTTTCATCCGCCGGGCTCATGTGATTGTAGAATACGGGGAGCCTGTTAACATGGACACCCTCAGTGATGAGGAGAAAAAACATATGGGTGCTTACGTTTCTGCCATAATCCAAAAAACCTATAATAAAAACAAAGCAGCGTATTTTCCTTGCCAGGCTCCGGCTGAAAAAAGAGAATAAAAACCACCATGCAATAACATCAAGGCAGGCATTGGTTGCTTTCATGTACACGCCGATACCATTTTACCTGTAGCAAACAAATAAATACAGTGAACAATCCTGTCCAGATTCCTGGAATCGTCCTCTGTCCAATCCCGAATCAGGTCAGCCACAGCATAACAATTGTATTGTATCAGAAAGTCTTTTTCGAAAGAATCCAGTCTCTGAAAGACTTCATCTTCTTCTACAATCAGGGAAAATATTTTCTTCATCCTCTGAAAAACCATCTGTGCAATCTCGTCTGCATAATTAGATTCCATACCCTTTTTTAACTCGTCTTTTGAATTCACAGCTATCAGAAGCCAATATCGGATTCGTTCTTCCACATGTTTCAAATCGTGATAATCTTCCATGGCTGCTTCCTCTTTCTGCTGCAAAATCCATTGGAGCAATTCAGGGATACCTGAAAAATAGTAGTAGAACGCCTGCCTTGTTATATGGCACTCCGCTACAATATCTTTCACGGTCAGTCTCTGTACCTTTTTTTCAATCAGAAGGGTCTCAACTGCCCTGGCAATCTCTTTCTTCATCATATTCGGCATAATACATTCTCCATAAACATACGTTTATCGTTCCCTGTAAGAAACACATCTTTGCCGCACCTGAATTCTGCAGAAATTATTTATCTTGCATCCCTTTCAGAAGAAATCCAACCTGCAATATCATCTGTCTTAAAATCATATGTAAGCGTTTCTCCATATGCCTGCTCATAGGCAGCGACCTTCTGCTGATAATCCTTCCACATCATCTCCTGGCTGTTTTCGCGGTCGTTTTTCGCAGGGTCCGGATAAATGGGCTTGAGGATGTGCATCACATACCGGGTCTTATAAAACTCATCGTTTTCTTTTTTCGGCAGATCCCGTATCTCCACAAAGCAGGATATAATCGGGACATGGTTGACGGCTGCGTAATAATATGCGCCCCGTCTTGGCGGGCGTGGTTTCCGATAATGAAACCACATCTCCTGCTCCGGATAGATGAGAATGACATCTCCACATCTCAGCCGCTCCCGGATCATAGGGCCGAAGTATTTATGCAGATACTCGGAGTGATTCACAAGAGGAATGATATCCTCATGATTCATCAGAAACCCGATCCACCCCTTCATGGCAAGATTCGTCTCCTGGCTGACGATAAAAAGCCGCCGATACCCTGCCTGGTTCATCGCTTTCCGCACCGCCGTATTGTCCAGCGGACTGAAATGATTGCTGGTTACGATCGCACCGCCATGAATATCTTTTATATTTTCCAGTCCTTCAATTCCGGTATTTCTGTTCAGCCACCTGGTGGCTGTATCAGTTAAAGCCCGCGCGCAGACATTGCAGAACCGGTATCCAAAAGTCTTATAATTATCCAGGTAGTGCCGGACAAGCGCCTCTCTTTCTTCCCCGGATAATACAGGATCGTCCGTCTCTACCTTACAGTTCAGATCGCCCCTCTCGGTGGCCGTTCTCATCCTGGCAATCACCTTTTCTTTATTCCCGCCGATTAACATACGCGAATGCCCTCTCCTCTTTTACACTAATAGAAAACGACGTCAATCGCTTTTTCCTTTTTATTCCGCCGACTGACACACGCGTATTTTCTCCCCTTTTTCTTTCATCCTCTGAAAGGTGACTGGCTGACGGCACACCACAGGACCTTTTGCAATCATATTTGCAAGACAGGTGCGATCCGATTCTTTTTGCTTCTCCGAATAATTTTCTTTATAGTGTACAATCTCCGAATAAAAAGGCGACTTTTTGGCATACTGCCAGAAATATTCCTCATATGGGATTTCATCATAACACCATGGCTTTTGAAACAGATTATAATGAATCAGCTTTGGCTCAGGCAGTACTTTTGCTTCCTTTCCGCCCATCGGCGGCATGGCATCCCATGTCTCGTCCAGGTAAGTGATTGCGCCGCTGCACATCGCATTGATGTAGTCCTGGTCAGGAGCAAGGCAGTCAAAATGAAATGTGTGCAGCAGATGCAGAAAATGATCACAAAGTTCCACCTCGCGCATCTTTCTCAGATTCATCAGCAGAATACCGGAATTGATATACTGGTCAATTGATACACCAACAGCGTGTTCAACATAATCTACCAGTTCAGGAACCGGTGTAATGGAGCGGTCTGCGCAGGCTCCTATGATATTCTCTCCCAATTCCACCCGGTACAGTTCAGAAATATCACCTGGCACCACAATGTCACTGTCAAGATAAATGCCTTTGTCATACTCCGGAAAGCGGTCAGCAATAAACAGACGGAAATAAATCGTCAATGTAAAATAGTCGCATCGCAACCGGTTTTCCGTTCGGTCGGTAATACCCGCCAATTCTTTTTCCATCGGAACAAAAATGATTTCAAATGGTGCGCATACACCTGATGCTATCTTTTTTCGGCTCTCCTCTGATAAATCCTGATGCAGGACAATGATTTTGTATAAATACGCTCCGGACGCATTCTCTTCCATTGAGCGAATCGCGCAGTCAAGCCAGGAAGCATAGTTCTCATCTGCTGTAAAGAAAATAGGGATTATGTTTGATTCCATAGTATAAACATCCTTTCAAAGTATTTTGTACTCTGCATCTGTGCAGTCAAAATCCTGCCAGAACCGGAGAAGTTCTCCCTCATATTTTTCCTGATCCACCAGATAACTCAGGCAATGCCCGGCACCCGGCACAATCAGCAGGCGTTTGGGTGCTGCACATGCCTTGTAATTTTCGTAAGTCATCTCAACCGGCACGAAATGGTCATCGGTTCCGTGTATAAACAGTACCGGCGTTTTACATTCCTGCATTGCAACCGTACTGGAATATTCACCCGGCAGATACCCAATCCGTTCCATAGCGGCCTTATCCATATATTTTTCCATCAGTTTATAACTATAGTGCAGATTGCTTTCCGCAATATATTTCCACTCGTCATGCGGAGAAGTATAGCCTGAATCTGCAATCACCCCGTGAATGTGATTTGAAAGCTCCTCGCCCGCAGTCATCAGGACCGTCGCAGCTCCCATGGACATTCCGAAAAGATATACAGGACAGCTGGAAAATTCCTGCGCATTTATCCAGTCAATCCATTCCAGAATATCATATCGTTCCAGTAATCCAAATCCAATATGATTACCCTCGCTTGCCCCGTGCGCACGCTGCTCAACATAAAGGACATTGCAATCATTTGCGCAAAGAAAATCTGCAATTATGCCAAAATCTTTTCCCCAGGAAGATCTCCATCCATGAACCGCAATTATAGTTCTTTGGGGGTTCTCCACACAATAAAGGTGTCCGGTCAGACAGATTCCGTCATACGAATGAATCGTCACTGTAGTACACTCTTCTTTGGACAACTGATCCGCAGCAGCAATTTTTCTGTTTTCTCTTTCCTGCCCCTTATCTGAGACTGGTCTTCCCGCCGATAAAACCGTTTGTTCATTTGACTCTGACAGATTCCTGTCCATTGCTATCTCTGCCAGATTCTCCCATGTATTACGTACCATATTTACGGTTGCTATTGCAGCAGTCGTGCCAGCGGCAACAGCAATACATCTCTTTGTTCTTTTTTTCATGTTCTGCCATCTTCTTTCTAAACGGTATTCCTGTTTTCCTGCCGTCACAAATCCCTGCTATGGTACCCCCGCCACTCCTGCTTTTGCCAGACTGCCTCTTTCTTATAATCGGATAGGGGAGATTGCGCTTCTCCCCCATCCACCTCCATTCATCTGTTCTTTTTGAGTTCTTTTTCCTCAGCCCAGAGTTTCTCTGCCACAGGCGCCCAGTTTTTCGCATAATCATCGCACTTACTGCACAGATGGTCTGCTGTCTCCGGAGACTGATAATCCGTATTTACAGCACCCGTTTCCTCCACCAGTTTTCTCAGGCGCTCCGGATTCTCCAGCATCGGGCAGGGCCTCAGGTGGTTCTCGTTAAACGGCTGGTTATCATGGTACGCCTGGAAGATCGGGCTCTGCAGCACTTCCAACAGTGTATTGTCGTGAATGTTCGCATTTGAATAATGGATGAACACGCAGGGTTCGACATCCCCCTTTGCATTGATATGTAAATATCTGCGTCCGCCGGCGATACAGCCGCCGACATATTCACCGTCATTCTGAAAATCCATTCCAAAAATGGCTTTCGTCTTCCTGTACCAGCGAATCCTGTGGTACATTTCCGTGCGCTGTTCGGGTGTCGGCATAAGCTCCGGAACGGCGTCATTGCCAACCGGCATATAATGGAAATACCAGATAAACAATGCCCCGCTTTCAATAATCATGTCATAAAATTCTTCGCTGCTGATGCTGTCCGCATTTTTGCTTGTATAACATGCGGAGATTCCAAACGGAAGGCGATGTTCTTTCAGGAGCTCCATCGCATGTTTCACTTTCTGGAAAGAACCGTCTCCACGGCGGCTGTCATTCGCGTCCTCAAACCCTTCCAGGCTGATTGCCGGAACAAAATTCTTCACCCGCAGCATTTCCTGACAAAAATCTTCATCAATAAGCGTGCCGTTTGTAAAGGACAGGAATTCGCAGTCCGGATGCATTTCACAGATCCTGATCAGGTCCTTTTTGCGCACCAGAGGTTCTCCGCCGGTATAAATATACATATACGTACCAAGTTCTTTGCCCTGCCGGATAATGGAATCAATGGTTTCCAGACTCAGATTAAGCTGATGTCCGTATTCCGCAGCCCAGCATCCGGTGCAGTGCATATTACAGGCCGAAGTCGGGTCCAGAAGAATCGCCCAGGGAATATTGCAGTTGTATTTTTCCGCGTTCTCATTCTGTATCGAAGTTCCATTCAGGCTCGCATTAAAAATGAAATTCTGGAAAAATGCTTTCCGCACACCAGGGTCTAATTCATAGATTTTCAGGATCAGCTGATACCAGTTTCCTTTTTCTTCCAGAACCTTTCGGATCGCGCTGCGCTGCGATTCATAATAGCCTTTCGGAGCCATATTATCCACAAGAGACATCAGCTTTGGAAGGTTCTCCTCCGGATTCCCTTCAATGTATTTCAGTGCCTGGTTGATTGCAAAGTTCCTCATGTTTTTTTTCATTGTAGTTGCCATTGTTATTACCCTTCTGCCGCTTCCTGCAGCATATCTTTTTTAAAACAGTAAACGACTTCCGTCGTTTTCCTTGCACCAGACGCGAAGCTGTTCCGGCAGCCATTCCTTGCGCGTCTGTGTGCATCATTTATAGTGAATGGCAAAAGAACTTAGTCGCTCACTACATTTACCGTCCCGGTTTCAGGATCAGACAGATAAATCCTCTCCCGTATTTTCTTCTGAAGATTGATCAAACCGTTTCTTAGCCTTGCCGAACATCTTCGCAAGCTTTGGAAGTTGGGTCGGTCCGAATAAAAGGAGAACAATCACCAGAATAACGAGTAACTCCATGGTTCCCAATTTCATAAAAAGATCACCTCCTCATGCTTTTTATTCTCCTGAACCGGCATCGCCAAGAGCAATTACAATGCAGTTGATACCTGTCAGAAGAAGGTAAAAACCCATCATAATGCTGACTGTACGGATTGATCCAAATGGATGAATCGCCATCAAAAAACCAAGAATCAGTCCCGCAATACTGGCAATCAGTGAAAAATAGTAGCAGAAATCACCGGCGGCTTCACGCAGCATCTTCAGGCTTGCCAGACTGAAAATATTGTGTGCAATAAACCATATGGGAAACAGCAGATATAAAATCCATTCACCCACTCCGGGATAGATCAGCAGCATCATCCCGGTCATTACACTGATGATTCCGGCAACCAGCGACAGAAGTGGACCAAATCCGGTATACTGATCTGTTTGGATATAAAAGACAATGTCGCAGACCCCGGTAATCACCGCGGCAAAAGCGTAGACAAATACCATATTGGTCATTGCGCCTCTTGGCCTGATAAGTGAAAAAAAGCCAAGGAAAATCATCAGCACGCCAAGTGCGAGTTCAAGCCATCCAAATCCGGTACGGTTTTTCATTGCAGTGTTCCTCCCTTCAGAATGCCCATAAATTCTTCCCCGGTAATCGTTTCTTTCTCATACAGAAACTGTGCCAGCCGATCCAGCGCTTCCCGGTTCTTCTGCAAAATGGATTTCGCTTTTTCATGCTGCTCTTTTACCAGGGCAACCACTTTCTTATCAATCTCCTTTTGCGTATCGGCAGAACAGGTCAGGGATGTGTCGCCGCCAAGATACTGGTTATTTACTGTCTCCATCGCTACCATATCAAACTCTTCATTCATACCGTACCGTGTAATCATCGCCCGCGCCAGCTTTGTCGCCTGCTCGATGTCATTGGAAGCTCCGGTCGTAATCTGCCCAAACACGATTTCCTCCGCCGCACGTCCCCCGGTATAAGTAGCAATCTTATTCTCCAGTTCCTCTTTTGTCAGAAGGCATTTATCATTGGTCTCTACCTGCATGGTATAGCCCAGTGCGCCGGATGTCCTGGGGATAATCGTGATTTTCTGCACCGGGGCAGAATTCGTCTGCATAGCCGCCACCAGCGCGTGCCCGATTTCGTGATAGGAAACCACTTTCTTTTCTGAGTCAGACATAATCGCGTTTTTCTTCTGGTATCCCGCGATTACAACCTCTATGCTTTCTTCAAGGTCTGCCTGTGTGACATACTTCCGTCCGTCCCGGACGGCGCGCAGCGCCGCTTCATTTACAATATTCGCCAGCTCCGCCCCGGACGTGCCGGAAGCCATTCTGGCTATCGTGTGGAAATCAACACCGTCTGCCAGTTTTATGTTTCTGGCATGGACTTTCAATATCTCTTCCCGCCCCTTCAGATCCGGAAGTTCCACAGGAACCCTCCGGTCAAAACGTCCCGGACGGGTCAGCGCCGGGTCCAGGGATTCCGGACGGTTCGTCGCCGCCAGGATGATGACGCCATTATTCCCCTCAAAACCATCCATCTCCGTCAGAAGCTGATTCAGAGTCTGTTCCCGCTCGTCATTGCCGCCTATCTGGCCGTCGCGCTTTTTCCCAATGGCATCAATCTCATCAATGAAAACAATGCAGGGAGCTTTTTCCTTTGCCTGTCTGAACAGGTCGCGAACCTTTGACGCGCCCATTCCCACAAACATCTCCACAAATTCCGAGCCGGATATGGAAAAGAACGGCACTTCCGCTTCACCTGCTACCGCTTTCGCCAGCATTGTCTTGCCCGTCCCAGGAGGGCCAACCAGCAGGAGTCCTTTCGGCATGGAAGCTCCCACCTCCGTGTATTTATCCGGGTTATGCAGGTAATCCACAATTTCGGCCAGGCTCTCTTTTGCTTCATCCTCTCCGGCCACATCGCTGAAATGTATGCCTTCCGTAGACTGCACGTATACCTTCGCGTTACTCTTTCCCATCCCTCCAAACTGCAATGCATTCCTGCCGCCGGCCTGTTCCGTGATTTTTTTGCTCATATACTGGCCAATTCCAATAAAAATCAGCAGCGGGACGATATAGGATAAAAAAACATTTAAAACAGTAGACGAATTTCCTTCAATCACCTTCGTAAATGTCGCTCCCGACGCATATAGCCGTTCGGTCAGAGTCGGATCGTACATGACACCCGTCTTATAAATGGTTGTATTGTCCTTATCAGTAAAAAGAATCCTTTCGTCCGTCACTTCCACACTGCCAATGTTTTCCTCAGCGATCATTTCCATGAATGTCCCGTAATCCACCTCAATGATCTGGCTCTGCAGCAAAATCGGCTGAATAATGATATTAAATAGAATGATTACAAGGAGCACGATTCCATAATAATAAAGCAATGGCTTTTTCGGTGATTTTACTTCTTCCATAACTATGTTCTCTCCTTCATCTGATCCACAGTTTCCTTTACCATCAGCTTATAAAGCTTTTTCCAATCCGCAGTATCTCCACTTCCTTCATGATTCTCTCCCGTTGTCCGGCACAGCCTCCCGTTTTATCAGGTCTTCGGCTGCGCACATATTTTCTGATTCTGCAGACAATACTGCACCAGCGAGTAAATCATAAACCCAGCACAAACCCCAATCAGTATATATGACAGCCAGCCCGGAATTGTACGCCAAAGCACATGGATGATCACTGTGAAATCAAGCAGGCAGGTAGCTGCCTTTCCATGCCACTTTGCGCTGTAGGGCTTACCGGTTTTCTTAACCACTTTTAATCCAGTGACAATCATGAGCGTCTCTTTTGCAATCAGAACCAGCGCCAACAGCAGCATACCTGAATGTTCCGACATAATAGAAAAAAGAAGCACCCCCTGCGTCAGCTTGTCTGCAACCGGGTCGAGGATTTTCCCGATATTGCTGACCATATTGAACCGGCGGGCAACCCATCCATCCAGGATATCAGTAACTCCGGAGAGCAGAAGGACCGCAGCTGCAGATTTGTATTGATGCCGAATCTTATACAACCAGACAATTACAGGAATTAATAAAAGGCGGAACAGGGACATTGCATTTGGAATTGTAAGCACCCTATCCTCTCCTTGAGGTGCTTTTGATTCAGTTTGAGCCATAGCGCTTCTTCCTTCCAACGATATTTATTCTTTTTTGCTTCCCAAAATCGCAGCAACAATATCAAAAATTGCGGTAGCAATCAGAAAGACCGCAGCAAATGTCCAGAGTACCGCCGTAGATGAAAATGGGTTTATAATAATGACTGCGGCACAAATAAGAGACAATATTGCACTGGCCAATTCCGGTAAGCATTGTTTTCTCTTCATCCGAATGGCGTCTACCGCCCATTGAATTTTCATCATGCCGCCAAGCAGGATGATAATGCCGTAAAGAAACGTCAGCACAGGGAATGTGGCAATAAACCATTCAGAGCGGCATATACAGAAAAGGCCGCCTGCGAGACAGATACAGCCGCTTGACAGATCATGTCCTCCTGCGGCCATTTCCGGACTGGTACGGAAATAGGAAATTATGCTGGCAATACCGCGAACCACCAGAAGCACCCCCAGGGCAATAATTACAAGAGACGTGAACCTGACTGGATTTATAAGCAAAAAAAACCCTATCATTATCTCGCACAGGCTCATAACCAGACTTCCACTGATTTCTTTCAGCTTTTTCATTTTCTCATAGACCTCCCAAATGTTTTTGAATAATAACCAGATGCTATAAAAATCAATTTCACAACACCAGAAAAACGCAGCTTCCTGCCGGAACTTCTACAACACCTGCACCCTGCGTTGTCCCTTCCAGTTCCGGAAGCGAGCCATCTGCCTGCAGCGACAGAGGCTTTCCATTCAACTGCATGGTGCGGCTGCGCATTTTACCGTCCCCTGTAAGAGTATATCGAACAGCTTGCTCAGGGAGCACCACAGATGTGCTTTCCCTGGAATTGTTGATGATTAGCCAGACTGCCCCGTCTTTGCCATCTGCCCTGGAGTGGGCAAACACATGGGCACCCTCACGTATAGGTTCTCCGGAATCATATACGATGTCTCCCATCAGCCGTTTCCATAGCAGTACCGCATAAAAGGCAGGACGAGGTTCAAAGGTTCCATGCTGCAGATATCCGTAATCAGAGGATGCCAGTGTATTATGAAAAATCACACCGTCAGACACTTTGCAAAACTCGCCAATTTCGTTTAAAGTGCGGGGAACATCCAGATAAGTGGATGCCCAGGTATTGCCGCCGCAGCCCGCGTCACCGGATTCAGTGACCCAGAGCTGACCTCCTGGTGCAAAGCGATCCCTGCGTTCGGCATACTGTCGGGCACAGTCGGCAGCAACCTTCAGATAGTTTTCACTCAGGCACTCCTCCTCCGGCCAGTGTCCGCCGATAGCGGCTCCGCGCTCAGAAACACCATTATAATAGTGATAGCTGAACACATCCGGCTGCATAGTTGTATGTTCAAGTAGCGTCTCAGTGGTGATAATCCCCATATTAGAGGCAATTCTTCCGCCCAGATTGCCGCCCATCACCATGTCAATATCCCCCACAGAACAGGGTCCGACAAACAGACACTCCGGATAATTTTTCTTCAGCCACGCGCCAAACAGATCCTGATCCCTGGCATAACCGGCAGCGGTATATCCCTCTGGAAGACCGGAAAACGACATCATAGTAGGTTCATTTGTGAACTCGGCTGCCGAGATCGGTACGCCATAATCACGGTTGAAATCGAACAGCAGTTTTGCCTGTTCTGGTGTCCATGGTTCGCTGGCAGAATGGATGCCCGGGCAATTGGCCACTGAAACCAGCAGCTTTCCACCGATATCCCTGACAAAATCCAGGACGCCAACCCACTGCTCTCTGGTCAGCAGATTCTGAAAGCCTTCCGGCACCACACCGCCTGTATGACCGTCAAAATCATAGTATGTCTTGTTTGCCCATGTACCGGATACGCGTACCCACGCGGGACCGATATCCCCGGCACGGCGGCGCAGCACAGGATCGTAAAGGTCAACAGGGCCATAATACTGCTGGAGATTATTCATATTCTTCCAGTCTGATATCTCAGGAAATGGTTCCGTCCCCTCAATCTGCGCTGGTGTATACGCTTTCCAAAAGGTTCCACCCGTCACTTCGGTCATTTCAATATTGTAGGCAATCAGACGGTTGTTCACAGTCCTGATTTTGGGTGGATTTGTTTTTAATACGACATTCTGCTTCATTTGTGTTCTCCTCGTATAACAGGCGCTGACTTATGCATTGTTATGATTCTTTAGTTGCCAGTAAAATTGCATATAATGCATACTTCAGGGAATACGCAGCATTATCAATAGCATACTCAGCTACCAGGCATTTCTCATCGTTTTTGCTCAGCGTGTCCATATTCAGGCTTTCCAGCTGATTAAGAACATGCCCCAGTCTGCGGCAATACATCAGCTGAATATCGGCAAGTTCAGAGGACAATTCTGATTTTGCGTGGCATACTACATCTTCAAGCTTCGCATACATTTTTTTCTTAGCCGTTTCCAGATCATTTAATTCTAACTGGATCGATTCATCATCCAGTTTCCCAACCTGGCTTATGGCAGAAAGACTATGCTCATATGTTTTTTTTAATTCTTCAATCTTGACATCAAATGTTTCCCGTTCCAATCATTGCTCACCTGCTTTCTTTTGCTGCCTCATCATCATTTGGGCTGGATTTTTTGTCCTTGCGGATATTGTCAGTATATCCTTTCTCCTGAATTAACGGAATTTACAATTCTTTGATTTTGTCCTTACAAAAAAGCGAAAATGTCAGGCTCTTCCTTACAAAAAAGCAAAAATGTCAGGTTCTTCCTTAATCGGATAGGGGAACGCTCTTCTCCCCTATCCGCTGCGCCGGCCGCGTATGGTGCAAGCCATAAAACTCCTTACGCGGTCGTGTGCATAAAAAAACGAAAGTGTCAGGTTCCCCTTTCACTTTCGCTTCCATCACTACATTATTTTATTGGAATGAATATACACAGCTATTCTTTCAACGGAATCAGCATTCCGGTCAGAATATGATATAGCTGCTCTGTTATCTGATCTATATCGTACTCCGCTGAGGATATTTTGTTTACAAGATAATAAAATAATCCATATGAATAAAACTCAATCATAACATCAAGATCCGCCTTTTTCAGATCAAGATGCTCTGGCATACGCTTCTCCACAATGTGACGTACTGAAACTTTTATTACACCTATGGCATATTGGTTCATCGCCTGACTGTTTTTCATACCCTGGATTTTCGTGATCAGTTTCCGATTGTCATATCCAGTCCTCACAATAAGTCGTAACGCCTCTCTGGAATCATCCAGTGCAATACAAACACGCTCCAGATCATCAAAAGACCGTTGCAGTTGAAACTCGAACACTCCATAGATATCCTGATAATGATAATAAAAAGTTTGCCTTGATATATGACACTCAGACGTAATATCCTTTACTGATATTGAACCAAATCGCGCATGTGCGCGATAGCCTCCTTTATTTTTCATTGCGCT
>JAJPXX010000123.1:25083-45308 GCA_021205225.1 Lachnospiraceae bacterium | reverse complement strand
ATCCACAACAGATCTATTATAAAAGTTATCCTACAATTTTGCAATTATTATTTTTTTATATTCTACGATAAATTAATTGACATTTTGCGCGCATATGTTAATATATGTGTATATTTTTATTGTTTGTGTGTTGTAAAAACTTAATAATGTATTTAACCAGGGAGCCGGGGGACGTCTCTCACCCAATCCGAGTACCTTGCGGAAAGGGGGATTATTATGAGTACATACGAAGAATTTATGATTTTACTGACTTTGGCATTACTGATAGTCGAAATTCTGAATATGGAAAATAAGAAATAGCCGTCCTGCTCTTGGCGGAGATGACGACTATTTCTTATAGAAACTATTAACGCCGAGTCGGGTGAGTGGCCTTCACCTTCCGGCTCCCTTGTTAAATGCATTATAACATAAAAATATTTTTTTTCAAGATCATAAAATCAATTTTTCTCTTTTCATTATATGATCTCAAAAGGTCGTTCTTTGCTACATTACTTCGCCGCAATATACCCAAGCGCTTTCAGTGTCTCCGCGCAGAGCACCGCGCCGCCAGCCGCGCCGCGTACGGTATTGTGGGAGAGTCCGACGAATTTATAATCGTAGATCGTATCCTCGCGAAGACGTCCGATGGAAACGCCCATTCCATTCTCATAGTCAACATCAAGAACCACCTGCGGACGGTTATCCTCTTCCATATACCGAATAAAATGCTTTGGCGCGCTCGGAAGCTCCAGCTTCTGCGGAAGCCCTGAGAAGTTCACCAGCTTCTCGATGAGCTGCTCTTTGGTCGGCTTTTTGCGGAATTTCACGAATACCGCCGCCGTATGGCCGTTCAGCACCGGCACACGGATACACTGGCAGGTAATCTTCGGCTCTGTAGCCGGTTTAATCACGCCGTCTTCGACAACGCCCCAGAGACGGAGCGGCTCTTTCTCACTCTTCTCCTCTTCGCCGCCGATGTACGGAATCACATTTTCCACCATCTCCGGCCAGTCTTTGAAAGTCTTGCCAGCTCCGGAAATCGCCTGGTATGTAGTCGCGACCACCTCATACGGCTCATACTCACGCCATGCGCTCAAAGCCGGCGCGTAGCTCTGGATGGAACAGTTCGGCTTTACCGCGATAAAACCGCGGGTCGTCCCAAGACGCTTTTTCTGGGACGCGATCACCTCAAAATGCTCCGGGTTGATCTCCGGCACAACCATCGGGACATCCGGGGTCCAGCGGTGCGCACTGTTATTGGATACAACCGGGGTCTCGGTCTTTGCGTACTCCTCCTCGATCGCGCGAATCTCATCCTTCGACATATCGACCGCAGAAAACACAAAATCCACGCTCGCCGCGACCGCTTCTACCTCATTGACATTCATGAAAACCAGCTTTTTCACCGCCTCCGGCATCGGAGTCGTCATTTTCCATCTGCCGCCGACTGCCTCTTCGTATGTCTTGCCGGCGCTGCGCGGACTTGCCGCAACCGTCACTACCTCAAACCACGGGTGATTCTCCAGCAGAGAGATAAATCTCTGTCCCACCATCCCGGTCGCTCCCAGAATGCCAACTCTCAGTTTCTGACTCATTTTTTCATTTCTCCTCATTTTCATGTTGTCGGGCTGCGTTCAAAATATTTTCATATATTTTCTATTTTGCCGCAGCAGAACAGACGCAATATCCTGCCTGTCCAAAATGCTTTTGTCCTTGTCTGGCAAACATTTGTCTTTACAAGATACACTCGTTTTGCTGCTCTGTCAAGCCAAAAATTTTCGGTATGTTATGTGATTTTCACATATCTTCCATAATCTGAACATATTCTAAACACATTTCGCGCGTATAGTACCAGATGAAACAAATGAAGGACATCATACCAACATTTGTTTTTCATACATTTTTCTCTGGCGGGCAGCGATGCCCGCCCTCCTTTATTTCCGCAAAGCAGCGAGCCAGGCAGCCGTGCCTGCACAGATATTTAACCGCTGCCGCGCACCTGAACATTTTTCTCAATTCTATCCGGTTCACGTTTCCTTCAGATACTCTTTATAGCTCTCCAGCGCCTCCCGCATCACTGCTTCGCCAGGCGCCCCTTTTGTCAGCCGCTTTTCTACGCAGGTCTTCATACTGATCGCCTCGTAAATATCTTCCTCAAATGCCTCACTCTCCTCACGGAATTCCGCAAGGCTCAGATCATCAAGCGCCTTGTCCTCCGCAATACAGCGCAGCACCAGACGGCCGGAAATCCCATGCGCGTCACGGAACGGCACGCCGCGGCTGACAAGATAATCCGCCACATCCGTTGCGTTCGTAAACCCGTTTTTCGCAGAAGCCTCCATCACGTCTTTGTTAAACTTCATCGTATCCAGCATACCGGTAAAAAGAGGCAGGCAGGTATTTACCGTATCAATCGCGTCAAAGGTGCCCTCTTTGTCCTCCTGCATATCCTTATTGTAAGCCAGAGGAATCCCCTTCATCGTCGTGAGAATCCCCATCAGGGATGCGTACACCCGGCCGGTCTTGCCGCGCACCAGCTCCGCAATGTCCGGATTCTTTTTCTGCGGCATGATGCTGCTGCCGGTGCTGTAAGCATCGTCAATCTCCACAAAACGATACTCATTGGAATTCCAGATAATGAGTTCCTCCGAGAAACGGCTCAGATGCATCATGATGGTTGAAAGCGCGCTCAGGTACTCAATCACATAATCGCGGTCGGATACAGAATCCATGCTGTTCATTGTCGGACCGTCAAATCCAAGCAGCTCGGCTGTGTAATCGCGGTCCAGCGGATAGGTCGTACCCGCCAGCGCACCCGCACCAAGCGGGCAGTAATTCATCCGTTTATAAATGTCCGCCAGCCGTGAGCGGTCGCGTTTGAACATTTCAAAATAAGCCCCGATGTGATGAGCCAGCGTCACAGGCTGCGCTTTCTGCAAATGGGTAAAGCCCGGCATGAACGTATCAATATTTTCCTCCATGATACGATAAAGTACCTTTAAAAGCTCCTTAACAAGCCGATCGGTCTCTTTCACCGCATCGCGGACATACATTCGCATATCCAGCGCCACCTGATCATTGCGGCTGCGCCCGGTGTGCAGCTTTTTCCCGGCGTCGCCGATGCGTTCCGTCAGATTCGCCTCCACAAAACTATGGATGTCCTCGTACTCCGGAGTAATCACGAGTACACCATTCTCTACATCAGCAAGAATACTCTCAAGTCCCGCTGTAATCTCATCCCGTTCTGTTTCCGTAAGAATTCCCTGCTTCGCGAGCATTTTTACATGCGCCAGGCTGCCCTCAATGTCCTGCCGGTACAACCGTTTATCAAATGAAATCGAAGCATTGAAATCATATACCATCTGATCCGTTGCCTTCGTAAATCGCCCGCCCCATAACTGAGCCATCGTAATTCCTCCTGTGTCCCTTTTCGCTTCTGTTCACTCCTGACTGCGTGAAAAGCCCGTCTTTTTATCTTCCAAAGTCTATCACAAGCTTTGCGCTCATGCAAGAATAAAATCCGGATATCCCCTTTTCAGCTACTTTTTATTACCTTCTGTCGGTCTCCTGATTCTCATCTATCTGAAGCAGTTCTTCTCCGGCCAGCACTTCTCCCTCCTTTAAAAGCCGTACCTTCCGGTTTTCAGGCAGCTCCGCGATCAAAACCGGTGAAACCATGGATGAGGCGTGTTCATTCAGATATTCCAGGTCAAGCTTCAGAAGAGGAGCGCCTTTTTGAACCTTCTCTTTTGGAGAAACCAGCACTTCAAATCCCTGTCCTTTTAATTCTACCGTATCAATCCCGATATGAATCAGGATACTGAATCCGGAATCCGTAAGAAAACCAATCGCGTGCTTCGTGTCAAACACAAAGTCAACCTCACCGTCCTCCGGCGCCCGCACGAGCGGATCCGTCGGCGTCACAACAGCGCCATCCCCCATCATTCCCACCGCAAATGCGGAGTCCGGGCAGGAAGAAAGCGGCGCGGCAATGCCGGTCATGGGACTGTGAATAACCATGTGCCCGGAAAACTTCTTTTTAGTGTTCTTATGCGTATCCGGGGAATCAGGATTGTTGCCCAAAACGCCGGGAGAATCCGCCGCAGGTTCTTCATCCGCAGCACATTCCGCCAGAGAACCCGGATAAAAAGCAGCCTGCATTTTTTCTGGAACAGCCTCCAGATATGCATCCAGATTAGATTTGATCACTGTCACATTTGGTCCATAGATGACCTGTACTCCCTTTCCCTTATGGATCACACCGGACGCTCCCGTTGACCGCAAAATAGCGTCGCTGACCTTAGACGAGTCCGCCACCGTACAGCGCAGCCTCGTGGCACAGCAGTCTACATCTTCTATATTGCTTTTGCCCCCAAGCCCCCGTGTAATCGCGGTGCTGACCGGATCATTTTCATCCTTTCTCCCGCCATGCGCCGTTATATCGACCGTCTGCCCATCAGACATGGCACCTCTGTCAGTCATGGTTTCTGTGTTTTTCGCGTTTACATCCGCTCTTGTGTACAGCCTCACATCCGTCTCGTCGTCCTCGCGCCCCGGTGTCTTAAAATCAAATTTTCGAATCAGAAAGCGGAATAACAAATAATACAGGAAAAAGTAAATCACCCCAACCGGAATCACCAGCAGCCAGCCGGTCTTCGCATTCCCCTGTAAAATGCCAAAGAGGAAGAAATCCAGAAATCCGCCGGAAAATGTCAGGCCAATCGCGATATTCAGCATATGGGCGACCATATAACAGCTGCCGGCGAGCACCACCTGCACCGCAAACAGCGCCGGAGCCACAAACAGGAAAGAAAACTCCAGCGGTTCCGTAATTCCGGTCGCCATGCAGGTAAGCGCCGCGGAAAGCAAAAGACCGCCCGCCTGCTTCTTCTTTTCCGGTTTCGCGCACTGGTACATGGCCAGCGCCGCGCCTGGAAGGCCAAAAATCATAAAAATAAATTCCCCGGAAAAATATCGCGTCGCGTCCGCGCTGAAATGCTCAATATTTGCAGAGTCAGCCAGCTGCGCAAAGAAAATGTTCTGTCCGCCCTCAACAATCCTTCCGGCGACTTCCATCGTGCCGCCCAGCGCTGTCTGCCAGAACGGCATATAGAAGACATGGTGCAGCCCAAATGGAATCAGCGCCCGCTTTACCAGGCCAAAAATCAGTGTGCCGATGTAGCCAGACCGCGTCACCAGCCCGCCGAGGCCATAAATGCCTGTCTGTACGACTGGCCAGACGAAATACAGCAGGATACCGACAAACATATAAACCACGGTTGAAATAATCGGCACAAACCGGGTTCCCCCAAAAAAGGACAGCGCATTCGGCAGCTGGATCCGGTAATACCGGTTGTGCAGCGCTGCCACGCCAAGTCCGACGATAATCCCGCCAAAAACGCCCATCTGCAGCGTATAAATTCCGCAGGATGTTGTGACCGTTCCCTCCAGCACCAATTCCGCAATCTCGCCATCCACAAGCTTCCCGTTGATCTCCAGCATCGCCCGGATCGCCGAATTCATGACAAAATAAGCAATCACCGCCGAGAGCGCGGCCACCTCCTTTTCCTTCTTTCCCATGCCAATCGCGACGCCGATTGCAAACAAAAGCGGCAGATTATCAAATACTACGCTGCCGACGTCATTCATAATGACCAGCAGCGCGTGCAGCACCGTCCCTTCGCCTAAAAATCGAGTCAGACGATACGTTTCCAAAGTCGTCTCATTCGTAAAGGAACTGCCAATCCCCATCAGAAGACCTGCCACCGGAAGAATCGCGATCGGAAGCATAAAGCTGCGCCCCACGCGCTGCAAAACGCCAAATACTCTGTCTTTCATCCTGAAACCCACTCTTTCCAAAGAATTCATAAGAGAGGTTTATGTATATAGTAAAACACAGGTACACATAAACCATCTATTATGTATACCTGTGTCCGAATATATATTTTTAGCAGTTTTTTCGTTCATATACCTGCTCTTTAATTTTTCTGTTACGATTCACGGCAAGCCTGACACCTGCTGTCAGGCTGCGCCAGAACACGTTTCGTATGTGTCGCTGCCTGCGCCAGCTCCCGCTCTTTCTTCGAGAACACACATCCACAGTAATCCTGCCGATACAGCCCATATTCCGCGGAAAGCTCCACAGACCGCTTATAACCATTGCGCTTCTTAAAATCGCAGGGCAGCCACTGAACCTGATACTCACGGGCAAGCTCTTCCCCGATCTCGTTGAGCTTCGGCGCATTTTTAAGCGGACTGATGGTCAGCGTCGTTGTGACATAATCAAAGCCATCTGCCGCTGCCATTCGCACTGCTTCGCCAAGCCGCAGCTGAAAGCACGCAAAGCACCGCTCGCCGCCCTCCGAAATCTGCTCCAGGCCGCGCACCGCCTCATAAAACTCCCGGCTGTCAAAACGCCCCTCAATCAGCCGCACTGGATTCGGCAGCACACCATTTGCACCCATCTCCTCAATCAGGCGGCGCTGTTCCCGGACACGCCGCGCGTACTCATCCTCCGGATATATATTCGGGTTATAATACAGTACCGTAATCTGAAAATACTGTGATAAATACTCCAGCACATAGCTGCTGCATGGTGCGCAGCAGCTGTGAAGCAGCAGGGTCGGAACCGCACAGCCATTTGCTGTGTTTTGGACAATCACCTGCTCCAGTTCTTTCTGATAGTTTCGCTTTTTCTGCACAGAAAGCTTTTCCATTTAGCAAAACACTCCTTATCGGTTTTCTGTAGTAATCGTTTCTGAAGAATTACAGACAATATACCATAAACCGAGAGTCATGGAAAGTGTTTTCATTCGCTCCACCGCCGGAATCCTTCTGTTTCGATACCGAACGGCTGCAGCATTTTCCCGACGATGTGGCGCTCCATATCGCCCACACTCAATGCTTCTTCCTCTTTCTCCTTCATGTAATACGTCACGACCGGCGGCATGATATAGACATTATGCAGCCTGGACAGGGTCAGCATATTTTCCAGATGAATCGGGCTTAAGGGCGATTCGCGCACGGCGAGCACCAGTTTTCTCTGCTCTTTGATGGTCACATCCGCGGCGCGCAGCAATAAATTCTCACTGAACCCATGCGCGATGCCGCTGACCGTTTTCATGGAACAGGGGAGGACAATCATGCCCTCTGTCTGGAAGGTGCCGCTCGCGATCGCCGCGCCGATATTCTGATTCTCGTAGCAGACATCTGCCAGCGCGCGGATCTGCTCAGGGGCATACCCGCTCTCCTGCTTTGCCGTGAGCTCCGCGCCGTAGGTGTAGACCAGATGTGTTTCCACATCCGGCGCCTTTTTTAATTCATTTAACAGGCAGACAGCCAGTGGGAATCCACTGGCGCCGCTGATTCCTACCACAATCCGTTTCATACAGGTTATCCTCCGTTTTTTCAATCGAAATGAAGATAGTCCGCCCCATCCGCAGCTAAAGTTTCCGTTCCTTACCTGTCTTTCCCTATAGTCTCGCGTCCGGCAGTCCGCAGAAAGCGTCTACCGGTGAAACACCCTTGAATGCGCTCTTTCCAAGCAGTTTGCTGATAACTGCCTCAATCATCGGGCGGTGGCAGCTGTAGGCGTTGATGTAGGTCTTTACACGCGGCACATCCTGCAAATGATACGGGTTAGAGAAGGAGACGAAAATATATGGCTCCTCTTCCACATGACGCGGCACATCCAGCGCATGCTTTTTCGCCCAGAACAGGCGCACAGCAGTCTGGTTGGAAGCGTGCTCACAGTTTGCCAGGTAAAGGGTCAGGCGGTTTTTCGGCAGATCCTTTGTGCCATGCAGTTCTTCTTTTTCAATATCAAAACGCTCCGTCTGGAATCCCGCTTCCCGCAGCAATTCTTCCGCGATCGCGGTCATACTGCTTTCGATGGGATACCGCGCGTCATCCGGTGCGGCCTCACAGCCTTCCGTGATCGCATCCTTTCCGAGCGTCACCAGACGGATCAGCGGGTATTTTTCCGGTGTCAGAGGAAGCACATCCTGGTTATTCTTTACCAGAGTCACGCATTTATCTGCGCACTCTGCCTGCCACTGCCTGGCTTCAGGCAGCTGTCCACCAATCAGCGCATTGCCCGCCGCAGCCGAAGACTCACACGAAGCGCCTTCCATTGGGCTGACGCATTCTGCCGCTGAATTCATGTACGGAAGCGCTGTCACCTTCGCTTTCAGCGCAAGTATGCGTGTCACCGCCTCGTTCAAACGTTCTTCTGTCAGGAAACCGCTCCCCAGCGCGTCCAGCATATACTGGTAGTCCTCATAGAATCCGGTCGTAAACACAAGCATATCACAGCCCGCCATGATCGCAGCCGGAATCGCCTCCCTGCGCGGCATAGCCTGTGTAAAACCGCTCATAATCGTCGCATCTGTTGTAATGACGCCGTTAAAGCCAAACTTTTCGCGGAGAACACCGGTCAGCAGTTCTTTGCTCAAAGAACCAGGCAGGCAATCCTCAAACCGCAGTTCGGGATTGATATCCATTTCCACATTCGGCTGCACAATATGCCCCACCATGACGCTCATCAGGCCATCCTCGATCAGCTGCTGATAAATCGCGCCATAGCTTTCGTACCAGTCCTTCGCAGAAAGGCTGTTGTAAGTCGGATGCAGATGCTGATCACGGAAGTCCACGCCATCCCCCGGATAATGCTTCGCACAGGCCGCCATGCCCTGCTCCTGCAAGGTACGGACATACTGCGAGCAGAAGCTCTTTACCCGCTCAAAATCCGAGCCGCAGGTACGCACGTTGGTAATCGGATTCCGGTAATTTAAATCCAGGTCGCAGACTGGTGAAAAAGTCCAGTTCAGCCCGACCGACTGTCCTTCCAGCGCACATACCTTCGCGAATTTCTCCATCACACCCAGATCGTCCGTCGCCGCCACAGCCATCGGCCAGCCAAAATAGGTGCCGTCGCTCAATCCGCCGGTGCCGCCCTCTTCCAGGTTCGCCGCTTTCAAAAGAGGAACACGCGCCGCCTCATCCAGAGGCTCATACCATGCGCGGATCTCCTTTGCCGGTGCCGGACGGAAAAGAATCCCGCCAATGTTGTAATTCTCCACCAGAATTTTCAGCTCATCCGCTCCAAAATCCTGCCCCATCACGCAGAACAGCTGGCCGACCTTCTGCTTTGCTGTCAGTGAGGAAAGCGTCTCCTCCACCCAACGCACCTGGTCATCCGTCAAATAAAATGGTTTTTCCCGTAAATTCATATGCTCCGCCCTTCTCTCTTTTTCTTTTATAGTACTACTTTTTCCGACCCCTGTTCTATTCTATTTTCGCACAGTTCTATGCTGATTATGAATTGATGCCAAATTAGTGCTGAAGTGAAAAGTTTATTTCCACGCCAAAATTTGTGATTTTCCGGTGGATTTCACTCTTTCTGGGATTACTGGGTGAACAAGGAAGAAAAACTTCATTCCATTTACGCCATCATTTACCCAGTAGAATTGGGTAGGCCATATGGTGTAAGACTGATTTCCACTAGGTTTTTGCTGCGAACGCCGGAAATACAAGTGGAATTTTGAGTAAGACTGAATTCCACTTGTACCCCCGAGTTGTGGAATTTAAATTTTCATTTCACCATGCCAAATTAGTTCTGGATTAAAGTGAAGTTTTTCTTGCAATCGATGCGGTTTTCGTTTATGATAGATGGCAACGGAGATATAGCTCAGCTGGGAGAGCATCTGCTTGACGTGTAGAGGGTCACAGGTTCGAGTCCTGCTATCTCCACGAAGAGCCGGGTCAAAAGCCCCGGCTCTTTTCATATCGCCATCCATCTTCCTTTTTAAAACAGCTCCGGCACCCACTTTTTCGGATCCACATCCATGAATTTCGCGCGTTCGAACCGATCCTTCTGGTCGTATGGTACGGTGCAGTCGAAGATCGCCTTGCAGGCCACGCCGGTCGCGCGGATATCCGAATGATATTTCGGATTGTTCGACGGATCCAGCGGATGGCACTGCACGCCCGGAATCATAATGATATCCTTGTCCGCCTGGAAGCGGGTCGTCATTGCCCACATCACATCCTTGATATCAAACGGATCGACGTCCTCATCCACAAGAAAGACATGCTTGAGCTCCGCGAACGCTGAGAACGCGAGCAGCGCGGCCTGGCGCTGACGCCCCTCGTCGGACGGCATGGATTTTTTAAACTGCATAATCGCAATATATTTTCCGCCGCCGGAAGACGCGCAGTAAACGTTCTGCAGCTTGCCCGGCATGGCTTTTTCTACCATTGTAAGGATGCTCGCCTCAGTCGGGATGCCTGCCATGGAGACATGCTCCTCGGACGGTCCGATACAGGTCTGCATGATCGGGTTTTTGCGGGTCGTGACAGCTTTCACCTTGATCACTGGCAGCGCCGGGTTGGCCGGTCCGCAATAGCCCGGAAATTCCGGCATCGCCTTGCCCGTACCGGAATTGATATCCTCCTGGATGCGTCTGCCCGGAAGGACTTCGCCCTCGATGACATACTCCGCGTTCGCGATCGCGCGCTCGTTGATCGTCAGACATTTTACCAACTCTACCGGCTGCTGACGAATCGCGCCCGCCGCCTGCAGCTCATCGTAGCCCAGCGGCGTTGTCGGCGGCTCAAAGCATGACGCAATCTCAATCGCCGGATCCACACCGATTGAAATCGAAATCGGAAGCGGCTCGCCTTTCGCTTCAGCCAGTTCAAAGAAATGTCCGATGTGGCGTGCTCCCGGCTGGAAGAAGATCGAAATCTCATCCTTGCTCTGCAGGCACATCCGGTGAATCGTCACGTCAGACGTTCCCGTCTCCGGACTGGTCGCGTAGCACATACCAAGCGTAATGTACGGGCCTGCATCCTCTTCTGTATTCGTCGGAGCCGGTACCAGTTTTCTCACATCAAAATCCGGATCGGTCGCCAGATGAACGACCTCCTGGCACTTCGCCTGCTCCCGCGGGATTTCCACCGGCGGAATCGGATTTGTCACGCTGTCTTTCAGCAAAAATCCCAGCCGCTTCGGATCACAGTCCAGCAGTGCACCGACTCGCTTGCGGCTCGCCAAAAGCCCAATCAGCACCTTCGCATCCGGATGGCCTTTTACGTTGTTAAAGATCATTGCAGGTCCCTCCTGCGTCGGGCGCTGTACGGTACCGCCGGCACCCACATGGCGGTAAACGCCGGAGAGTTCGGCCATCGGCTCCACTTCCACATCCGTCTCCACCAGTTGTCCGGGCATAGATTTTAAAAGCTCCAGCGCCGAACGAAGATCGGTTACTTTGTTTGCCATTTTTGTTTCCTCCTTATGGTTTCAACACTATTTTTGCATGATAAATCTCTGCAAAAGTGTCCTGATCCTTATGATAACGCCTCAGCCAGCTGTCAAAACGTCATGCAGCACCCGCGTTTCCCCGCAAAGCTCCAGCTCAATCGGAGCGTTTGCGGTCAGATTTGTAACTGTGACCTTCTGGTTCATGAAAGCCGCACCGCCGTCTGTTTCCTCTGGCGAAGCGTTTCCGCCTGTTTTTGCCACCTCGACCTGCAGCGTCTGCCCCTGCCAGATCAGGGTGTAGACCAGCCGCCCCCATTCCTTCGGAAGCGCCGGGTCGATGCGCAGCTTTCCGCCAAGCATCCGCAGGCCCCCGAAGCCATACACCACGCCCTGCCAGATCCCGCCGAAGGAAGCGGTGTGGATGCCGGCGTCGCTGGTCGTCATCACCGGACCGAGATCAATCTGCGCCGATTTTTCGAAGAAATCGTATGCCAGATCCATCTGGCGCATATCCGCCGCCAGCACCGCGTGGGTACACAGCGACAGAGATGAATCGTGAAGCGTCCGCGCCGCGTAATACTCCCATGTCGCCGCTTTTACCTCGTGCGGAAACAGCTCCTCCAAAAGGAAGAACAGCACCAGGACGTCCGCCTGCTTGCTGACCTGGATCTGATTGATCTGCGTCAGGTTGTAATCGCGGAACAGCCCATTTACAAAATCCTGCGCTTTATATTTGGACAGATCAATGTCTTTCAGGGTCAGATAGGTGGAATCCTGCGGCAGCACGCCGCATTCATTCGGAATCGGCAAAAATACCTTATCCACCTTTGAAACCCACTGCTGATAGTATGCGTCCAGCTCCAGCTTTTGATTCAGTGCGTCAAACAGCTCCGGCTTCTCTGCGCGCAACAATTTATAGTATTCCATGGCCTTGCGGATATTCCAGACCGCCAGGTAGTTGGTAAATGCGTTGTCGGTCTTATGCTCTTTGTACTCGTCCGGCCCAACCACGTCGCAAATATGATACAGTCCGTCATCCGTCACAGTCTCGGAAAACTCCGTCACTCCGGTCTCCGGGTTTACGCTCTCATGAATCTGACGGCACTTGTCCTCCAGCCTGGATACCCAGAACCGAGCCGTATCGAAGATCAGCTCATACCCATAGCGATCCATGTAATCCTGATCGCCGGTAATCGCATAATACTGCCACACGCCAAACGCAACATCCGCCGTGATGTGCTGCTCGATAAATCCGGACCAGACTTTGATCGGCAGACCGGTAATGATATCCACGTCCTGATATTCCGGCGTCACCTCGCCGTCATCCAGCCAGGCCGATTCCCATGGGAACATCGCACCCTGATAGCCATTGTGCGCAGCTTTGGCGTGCGCACCGGGGAGCGAAAAATAACGATACTCCTCCAGCTTCCGCGCGGCCTCCGGCTGTGTAAACGCGTAATAGGGAAGCAGAAAAATCTCCGTATCCCAGAAGCAGTGTCCCCGATAGCCTTCACCGGAAAGGCCTTTGGCTCCAATGTTCAGCCGGTTGTCGTGTGCCGGAAGCATCAGACGCAGATGATACTGAGAAAACCGGATCGCGAACTGGTCGAAAGCGGCAGCATTACGCGCTGCATCATTGCCCTCAATCGTAATCGGCACCCGATCCCAGACCTGTTCTTTCCAGGCCGCGGCAGTCTCATCAGCAAGACGGCCATAGCCTGCACACACCTGTTTTTTCAGTTCATTCAGCGAATACTTCTGTAATTCCGGAACCGTCATCTTTTGCGTGTCAAAGTCGCGGGTAGTATAGACATTGCAGTGTTTTTCGATCACCAGGGTCTCGCCCTGCTCCACCTTTACCTCATAGCCGCCGTAAGCTCTGCGCAGCTCCATATAAATCTGCGTCGGAACCTCAAGCGGAGTCTCTTTCCCACAGGTGCAGCTGGAAAAAATCTCTTCCCCGTTAGCAGAGCCGGATACACCCGCCCGCTTCGCAAAGCTGTGCGCTGTGTTCAGTACAAACGTAATCCCAGACTCGGTCGTTTTCGGGACATACTGGATATAGCGGTTCTCATAAAACCGTTTATCTCCGTCTGTAAAATGCTGCGCGCCGGTATTCGTCACCCGGCCGTCAATGCCGGATTTGATTTTCACCACGAATGCCCCCGCCCCATTCTTTGCAGAAGCACTTCCTTCATTTTGAGCACAATCTGACTCCGGACTGCGGCGAGATGGTGTCTCCATTGGCGTGATCTCCACCCGGCTTGCGAAATCGTGAAGCCGGGTCAGGGATACCGCTCTGCGAAACACCAGATGCACCTTATCGTTTTTCGGTGAAATCCAGACAATCTCCCTCGTCAGCTCCGCCGTCCGAATATTCAGCTCTTTCGAGTAGGCTTCCACCTGTCCCTGCTCCAGCGTGAATCGTTCCCCGTTGATCCACAGCTCAATCGCGGTCATATCCGCGGCATTCGGAAGCTCTGTCACCGCCATCGGATCACATTTATTGAAGGTTCCGTTGATCAGCAGATCCCTGGTCTCATTCAGATACCGCTCCTCCGCGGCGCTGCGCAAACCCAGATAGCCGTTGCCAAGTGACATCACTGCTTCTGTTTTCCCCAGATGCGCCGCATCAAAGCTGTCTTCCTGCAAAATCCAGTCGTTTATTTTACTGTAATCCATCCCCATTTTTTCTTCTCCTGTATGCGTTTCTTAGCATTTTTCTTTGCAGATGCCCATTCACCGAATCTATATTAGGCGCATTGAAGCACCAAACCTTCTCTGCATTGCTGATCAGGTAAGCTTTTCCATTATCTGCAAATACTCTCAATCCAGTCGCATACCTCGCCCGGATAGTCTGCCTCGCAGTGCGGCTTGTCCCACACAAGTGCGTAATCTACCGTTTTGCTGGCATTTGCCAGCTCCAGCGCCAGCGTCATACTGATCATAAAAGAGGTATCTGCGTCGCTCGCGCCGACACGCACACGATAGTATTTCGCCTGATCGGATTTCTCTTCTGTTCCGATGAAATTCAGCGGATTGTTCAGATATTTCTGGCGGGTCAAGCCTGTGTCCCCCGTTGCCAGCACATATGCCGGATAATAGGTTCCATACTCCTCCGGGAACTGCGTCTTCAGGGATTCAATTGCCTTTGCGACATCTGTGCTGAAATGGACAGAAGGCTGATCCGGCGTCCCGTACACCTCATTCTCTCCGCTCTGGCAGCTCAGAATATCAAAGGAAGTACATGGCTTCATCCTGCGGCGGTGGTTCAGAACATAAGTGTCCAGATCGGAAATCTTTGCCTGCGCCCCATCCCAGGAGAGCCACCCGCTCTTATCTTTTCCCTGCAGCGTGATCATGGGCGGCTCAAACGGCGGCGGCGTCGGCACACCCTTGGGCGGGCGAGAAAGCATATTGCCCAAAGTTGGCGGTTCTGAAGGCAGATCGCCATCTGGTCCGCCAACTGGCGGTTTATTCAGCGCTACGCCCGGACCGGCATGTCCCTGCAGAAGAGCGACATCATCCGGTTCGTCTTTCCCGTCCTCCGCGTCATCACCGCCAATCGGTGCCATCGTCTCATAAGTATAATTTCCTTTGATATAGTCCTCCGCCGAATATTGTTCCGGAAGCTCGCCCTTCTCCAGCTTCGTCAGGAACTTCGTTGCAGACTCGTCAATTCTCGCCATCAGATAGTCATACGCGCTGCCGCTTCTGCCATCGGCATTCAGGCGCAGCGCATCCCCGGTTTCCGGATTTTTCAGGTCAAGACTGTTAAAATACTGGATATAGCTGTCGCTGAGTCTGGCAGACAACGCCTCCTGAAATAGCGTCATTACACCGCCCGGACCCGCCGGAGACGGCTCGTTTTCTTTATCTGCCGAAAACATCCACTCGTAAGCGAGATCCGCGTGCTCCAGATCAATGATCGGACAGTAAATCTGCGCCGCATAGACATCGTCACGCTCATCCATGAAAGCGCCTGACTCTTCCAGATAAGAATCATAATTCTGATTATTTCCAGTAACAGCGAGCAGAGAGGACATCGCCCCGCCCGCGCTCCAGCCGACAGAAATAATCTTCTCCATATCGCCCGGCAGCACAGCTGCATTGTGGCGCAGGAAACGAATCACCGTCTTCAAATCCACCAGGTTCGACGGAATCTTGCCGCAGCGTTTTCCGTCCGCGTCCCTCGACTCACGCCCGCGGTTCCCGCATGTCGCATAGACAAAGCCGCGCTCCAGGTACTGCGGTCCGAAACAGCGCGGGCCGCCCAGCCACATATGCGGCATCTCCATATAGCCCGCGGAATTGTTGTTCATAATCACCGGAGCCGTCGCAGCCGTAAAGCCATTCATGCTGCCCTCCGGGTCAATCACGCCGCCCTCCTTCATATAAGGCGCCGGTACAAAAATACTGAGCCGCTGAAATTTCGGCGTCGTCGCTTTTGGCGTATAAAGCACATCCTCCAGGCACCAGCACTGGTACTTCTCATCAAAGAACCACTGATCCTGAGCCTCCGCTAATTCCATTGTCTTATTAATAATGGGAATTGGTTGCGACATTTATTTTCCCTCCTCCATGATAATCGTAGTTTCAGACCTGTACCGCAGCGGCACAGGTCTGCTGTTTCATGCAACATACGGAACTGTTCTGAAATAATACTATCATACTACAATTTACCGAATTTGTCTTATTCCATTTACGCGATATTTATGCAGATTGTGAATTATAGGTTACTGTTCACACCCCGACCACGCACTTGCTGCGTGGTCAGGGGCGAAAATGTAGAGGTTACAAGCAGGCCCCATCGCGAAGCGATTTTAGTTGGCCAGATGCCGTTATAGGTCACACCTGTAGAGATTAAAATAACGTAGATTTGGCCGGGTGTGACCTGTAACAATTATAGTTGCAGTTACTGCTATTCTGAACCGTTATTTAAAGATATTTCTTCACAAACTCCCACACGATATCCAGGTTCTCATCCGTCCCATACAGCTTGTCCTCATGATCCGCAGTCGGGAGTGTGGTAAATTCTACGCGTTCTTCTCCGATCTGCTTTTTAATTGCATCCACGAGCAATACCGACTGCTGATACGGCACCAGACGATCCACGCACCCGTGCTGCACCAGCAGCGGAGCCATGCCATCGTTGATATAGGTAATCGGATTTGCTTTTGCAAGATAGCTCCGCTCAAGCTCCGGAAGTGCACCGCCCATGTAGCTGCTCTCGGCAGAGCCAGGCTGGTCGTGATCCACAAAGCTGACGCCATTTTCTCTGGCCATCTCATCCATGACCGCAAAATCGATCGGACCGAACTGATCCACTGCTACAGAAACCTCGCAGCTTCCGTCAAATGTCCTGCCTTCCTCTCCGGGAAACATTCCATTCGGAATATTCATCGCCAGCATCGCGCTTAAGTTTCCGCCCGCTGAACCTCCGATCGCGGCAATGCGATCCGGGTCAATCTGATACGCGGCGGCATTTCTGCGCAGAAACCGCACTGCTTCCCGGCAGTCCAGTACCGCAGCCGGGAAAATCGCCTCCCCGCTTAAGCGGTATTCAATCGAACCAACCGCAATACCTCTTTTCAAAAATTTCAGATAGGTATCCATATGGTCGTCCCGCTTGTCGCCCAGGCCGAACCCGCCGCCATGAATGTGAAGGAGAATCGCGAACGGTCCTTCTCCCTCCTCCGGATAGTACAGGTCAAGCCGCTGATTCGGCGATTTCTCTGCATAAACCACGTCCAGCTTTTTTCTCTTCACCCAGCTGATATCCGCCATTTTCACCTGAAAATCAGCGGGCGGACCGTCAAACTTCAGAGAACCGTCCAATGCGTCATAGTCCAGCGTCTCAGGACTTTTTTCATTCTTTTTTTCGTCCATCGTCTTCTGTCTCTCCTTTTACTGTCCGGTACCGCCCTTCGGTGCCGGACACAGGTCACAATTCTTTTCTTATCACATCGGTTTCTTCTTCTCGCCAACCGCCGCGCGAATCTCCGGCAGATACTTCTCTACATCCATCTGCAGCACGCAGATCAGGAGGAACACGCTGATGATCGCGCCCAGCCATCCATAATCAAAACGGATCGCGGTCACAACACTGCTTGCCTGTGTTGCAGCCGTTGCGTCATAACCAACCGCCGCCAGCAGCCATGCAGTTACAGCCGAGCCAAAACCGATACCGATTTTAGAACCAATCGACTGGGAGGAAGAAATCAGTCCTTCGGAGCGGATTCCGAATTTCCACTCGCCATAATCCGCCGCGTCAGCAACAAAAGCGTAGATACCCGCGAACATCGGTCCGATACCGATGGAACGCAGAACTGTTCCTGCCAGCAGCAGCATTTTGTTTGTTCCGGCAAGGCCAATCAACACAAAGCCACAAATCATCAGCACACCGCCGCACGCCATAAATGCGCGTTTTGAAAATTTGTTTGAAAAATAAGGCATAAAAAATAAAATGATAATACCCGGAAGCTGACCAACACTCATCAGCGTCGTCATATACATTGGGTCACCCAAAACCACGTTGCAATAATAAATCTGTGCCGCGATCGCATTCGCGTTTACCAGCAGGGTAAATACGCCAATCAGCAGAGAAAGCCAGAAGTATTTATTTTTCAATACTGCGGGCAGCTGCTCCTTCATGGACGGACCGTTGTCCTTTTTCCCCTGTGTATTGTCCGACATACCAACGTTTTCTTCGCAAAATACGCCGGGAATTAAAATCAGGACACCCGCGATCACGCCAAGGATAATGCCTGTCACTGTCCAGCCGAAGTTCAGCTGCAGAGCAGTGATCATCGTACCAACCACAAGACCTACTGCGTTATTTAATATAGAAGAAACGGTTGAAGTTGTCGTGCGGTCTTTAAAGTCACGTGTCATACGTGCCAGCAGAGCCGCGTGTGCAATACCAAAAATCGTATACACGATGCAGTTCAGGAAGATGTAAGTCACATACGCGTAAACCAGCTTCATCGCAGAACTCCATCCCTGCGGAACACTTAAAATCAGAATAATACCGATACACATCAACGGCGCCGCAATAATCAGCCAGGGACGCGCTTTTCCGAGTTTCGTATTCGTTTTATCAACAATACCGCCCATTGCGAAATCCGTGACACCGTCAAACAAACGGCATACCACAAACATCGTGCCGATTGCCGCAGAAGCGATCAGCGCTGTGTCCGTGTAATAGCTGAGCAGGAAGCTCGCCAGCAAAGTGCTCATGACATTGCCTCCGCCCGCTCCGCAGCCATAGCAGATTTTTTGCCACATAGGGATCTTTTTACTTTCGTTCATTTTCTTTCTCTCCTTTGAATCCATGCTTTCCTTCGCATTCCCGCAAAAAGCGAATGGAAGTGTACATCTGTGAGTAATTTTGCGGATTTCTGACCGGCCATGTCATTCCGCAGTGTACAAAATCTGTTTTATAAAACAATTTTTCGGGATAATCAGATTATATTCTGTGCAAGATTGACAAGCAATTCGATTTGCTGTAGAATCTATTCCAGATTAGAATTGTTTAATTCTCCGTATTCCTTTAATCGAAATCATATTTATTTGTGAGGTTTGTCTATATGAACATTGAATATTTCCGTGAGTTTATCGTTCT
The DNA here is from genome assembly GCA_021205225.1 of Lachnospiraceae bacterium. Classification (GTDB taxonomy): domain Bacteria; phylum Bacillota; class Clostridia; order Lachnospirales; family Lachnospiraceae; genus Choladousia. Next base: position 26,442 of record JAJPXX010000123.1, on the reverse strand, counting down.
GGCAGACTGTTCCAATTATCTGGAAGCAGCCGAACGCCTTTTCATCGGACAATCTACACTGTCCAAACATATCATGGCTCTGGAAAAAGAACTGGGCGTGCCTTTATTTGAACGTACCTCAAGAAAGGCCATGCTTTCCAAATATGGAAAGCTGATGATCCCTTATGCCAACACCATTGTTCAGGCACAGTACAGCTACCAGTCTGCGATTCAGAATGAACTCGAATCAGGACGTGGCCGCGTGACGGTAGGCACCATCGCCGCTACCGCCAAATATGGAATCACCGGTCTTATTGCCAGCTTCAGAAAAAAATACCCAAACAGCAGTGTCCAGATGTTTGAAGGGGATCCGGACGATCTGGCATCTCAGTTAAGCGAGCGCAAATGTGATGTGATCTTCGCACATCTCCCGGAGCGCAACATTACCAGTATGTCATTTGAAAAGATTCACTACCTGGATGATTCTCTGGTCTGCATCCTGCCAAGAAAGCATCCTCTTTCTGCTCAGAAGGAACTGCATCTGGAACAGCTCAAAGATGAGACATTTATCGCACTCGCTGAAAACACTACTGTACACCAACTGATTCTGGAATGCTGCTATCGTGTAGGGTTCTCACCCAAAATCGCGTTTCTGTGCCATCGGGTAGACAGTGTGCTTGATCTGGTAACAAAAGGGATGGGCATCGCGATTCTGACCGAATACATGACAAACCGTCCCGAGGATGGCAATTTCCCCGAAAGCGCGCCATTCGCAATTGCGCATCTTCTGCCCCATACCTCGGTCTCTGTTGATCTCTGCTACCGCAAAGACGAAGACCTTTCGCCAATGGCAAAGCATTTTGTCAGGCTCGTGGAAGAAGCGGTTTGCACAAAATAATTCTGTTTTGGAATAGTTTTTTCGTTATTTTGAATTGCTTTTTAGATTTTTATGAAATAAGCTTCTTCTATCACTTCTGCTTAACGCAGAAATATAGTCCGCTGATTCTGCCACGGAAGCCGATTCGGACGCCCTGATCGGCACCACCTACACCTATCTCGAAGAAACTCCCTTCGGTTTCACTGTCACATGGGAAATGGTTCTCGATGATGAGGAAAATGCTACCATCAACGAAATCAACGATCTGGCCGGTAATACTGTCTATTCCGCCACATGGTCTTATGAGGATGGAAATGTCGTCACCGTTCTGAGCGGAGCATGAAGATGACCTGTTCTACACAGCCGAAAACCTTGCAGCGGTGTTTGAGTTTCTTACGACTGTGATTGAGTAAATATAAAAGAGCGAGCAGGAGACGGCTTGTCGGCTCCTGCTCATTGCGTGGGGCACGTCCAGCGCAAGCTGGAATAATTCCTTACAAGAG
>JAJPXX010000123.1:20454-25073 GCA_021205225.1 Lachnospiraceae bacterium | reverse complement strand
AATTATATTTCTATCGAATCCATTCTTAGCAGAAAATCCGATTCCCCTCTCCCTTGAAATATGTTATACTGACCGCGCCGAACAAGGAGGAATACGATTATGGGATACCGTTTAGCCATTTTTGATTTGGATGGAACAATTCTGAATACTCTGGACGATCTGAAGACCAGCCTGAATTTCGCGCTGCGCCAGTCTTCCCTGCCGGAGCGCTCCAGAGAGGAAGTGCGCCATTTTGTCGGGAATGGGATACGAAAACTGATTGAGAGAAGCGTGCAGCCGAATACTTCCCCGGAGCAGATCAACCAGGTGTTTGAAGACTTCATCAGGCATTATAAGCTTCACTGTGCCGATCAGACCAGAGCTTATGAGGGGATTCCTGAAATGCTGGCCGCACTGAAAAACACGGGTCTAAAAACGGCTGTTATTTCCAACAAAGCGGATTATGCGGTTCAGGATTTATGCAGCCATTATTTTGCCGGACAATTCGACTGGGTAACGGGAGAAAAACCGGGCATCCGCAAAAAGCCAATGCCCGATTCTGTTTATATGGTATTAGAACAGCTGAAAACAGACCGCAAGGACGCCATTTACATCGGTGACTCTGAGGTCGATATCCAGACCGCAGGAAACGCCGGCATTGACAGCATCCTCGTAAGCTGGGGTTTCCGCGATAAGGATTTTCTGTACCAGTGCGGCGCAGAACGTGTGATTGATGATCCGCAGGAGCTTCTTTCTATCATTTTTCCGGTATCAACCTCCGAATACCCAAAATCACGATGACCAACAGCACAAATGTCACCGGTGTTGCCGCCAGCGCCGCGCCTGTTCCTGCCATTGCACCCAGTATACCTGCCAGAAGGAACCCCACCGCGCTGACGCCTGCCGCAGTCAAAGCATATGGCAGCTGCGTGACAACATGGCTGATGTGGTCGCAGCCGGCTCCGGCTGAGGACATGATGGTCGTATCTGAGATCGGCGAGCAATGATCTCCGCACACGGACCCGGACAGGCACGCCGCCATGGATATCATGAGCATCGTTTCATTGCTTTCAAACACCGCGCAGATGATGGGGATCAAAATCGTAAAGGTTCCCCAGCTTGTGCCTGACGCAAAGGAGAGTCCGACCGAAATCAGGAAGATAATAAATGGAAGAAACATCTGGAAACCACCCGCGGAGGCCTCCACCAGATCATGGATATAGGTTCCGATTCCCAGAAGCTGCGTGATTCCGGAAAGATTCCACGCAAGGATCAGAATAATCATGGGACCGCACATGGTCTTCAGGCCATTCGGAATGCATTCCATAAAGCTGCTAAAATCCATCACCCCGCGCATCATATACAGCACAAAGGTAAACAGAAGCGCTACAAATGCTCCCGTTACCAGAGCTTTTACCGCATCACAGTCCGCAAAAGCCTCCATCAGACCCGCACCTTCAAAGAATCCGCCGGTACCCAACATTCCCCAGATGCTGCATCCGATCAGAACCAGAAGCGGGAGGACGGTATTGCTTACCTTACCGTTACCGTCGCTTTTCTGCACAGCTTCTTCGTTTCCGGTTGGAACCGTAAACAGGTCTCCTTCCCCGGCGTTCTTCTCATACTTCGCCATCGGGCCATAATCCAGCCGTAAAATGACAACCAGAAAAAGCATAAGCAGGGTAACCAGCGGATACAGATTCAGGGGAATCAGGCGGATAAACATCTGAAAGCCATTGATCCCCATGTCCTCCGGCACAGAAGTCGTGACTGCCGCCGCCCAGCTGGAAATAGGCGCAATAATGCAGATGGGAGCCGCTGTGGAATCGATAATATACGCCAGCTTTGCCCTGGAAATCTTTTCCCTGTCCGTCACCGGACGCATGACCGAGCCAACCGTCATGCAGTTGAAGCCATCGTCAACAAAAATCAGCAGCCCCAGCAGAATCGTCGCCAGCTGCGCCCCTGTTCTTGTTTTCACACGTTTACTTGCCCATTTTCCAAAGGCTTCCGCACTGCCGGACTGGTTCAGTATGTAGACAAGCATAAAAAGCATCCCGCAGAAGATCAGAATACCGGAATGTCCTACCGTCGCTGCATTCGGCACCAGGCCGCCAGTTTCATCATACAGCATCGTCTGCAATGCGATTCTCAGATTTCCGTTCGCGTAAAGCAGCGCGCCCACAATAATTCCCGCGAGAAGCGAGCTGTACACTTCTTTCGTGATCAGAGCCAGCACAATTGCCAGAACCGGCGGCACAACCGAAAGAATTGTAGCATATGCCATGGAAGAACTGCCTGCGCTCCCTGACCGCTCCGATTGAATGGTAATATAAACCAAAAGCAACCCGGCTATAAGTGCTATTACGGCAATGATATGTTTCAGCGATTTTTTCGTGGAATCTGCCATTTTTAACCCCTCCCCCGCTTTCATTCTTTTCGTGGTTTATCACTCATATGCGGTCTGCTGTTCTGAGCAGTTACAAATATGTCATAAGGGGAACCGGCTGGCCGGTGGATTCCTTATGACGCAGGCCACGCCATTGCCGAAGGCAATTATGCACGCGCGGCTCTCCAAAGTATACCACGTCCGGCAAAATCTTACCACCCGCAAAATCGCATTATTTCCGGTGACTTTATCCTCTTCGAAGCATATTTTATAGCAGGCGGATGGACGTTCCGCCCCACTCATGTAAATCAGGAGGTGTATCGGTGAAGCCGTTGCTTGAATTAAATAATGTAAGCTATGCGTACCACAGCAAAAGCGGCGAGACGGCCGCCCTGTCCGATCTCTCGTTTCAGGTATTTCCCGGTGAATTTATCGCCGTCATAGGGCCGAGCGGCTGTGGCAAATCCACGCTGCTCTCTTTAATTTCGGGGCTGCTTTTCCCGGAGAGCGGAACGATTCTATATGCACAGGGGTGCGTAAGAAAATCTTCCGGATATAACCGGATGCGCCCCGCGCCGGCGGGCAGAAGGAGAAAAAGCGGCCTCCTGCCTGAAGTGTCTGACAAAAGCAGCATCGGATACATGCTGCAAAAGGACCATCTTTTTGAATGGAGAACGATTTACCGGAATATCCTGCTTGGACTGGAGATCCAGCACCGATTGGATGAAAATGCGCTTGCGCGTGTAAATAAAATGCTGCAGGACTATGGGCTGGAACAATTCCGCGACGCCAGACCCAGCGAGCTTTCCGGAGGAATGCGGCAGCGGGCGGCGCTGATCCGCACACTTGCGCCAGACCCGGAGCTGCTTCTGCTGGATGAACCCTTCTCCGCGCTTGACTACCAGACAAGGCTGTCCGTCTGTGACGACGTCGCCGCGATTTTGCGCAGGGAGAAAAAAACAGCGCTCCTTGTCACGCATGATTTGTCAGAAGCGATCAGTATGGCCGACCGCATTCTTGTTCTGACAAAACGTCCTGCTCACATCCGGACGATACTGACCATCCGATTTGCGCGGGAGAATCCAGATAAAACTCTGTCCGGGATGCCCACGCTTGAACAAGAGAATCCGGACAGAACTCCGTCCGGGATGCCCACGTTTGAACAGGAGGCTCCGGACAGGACTCCGTCCGGGATGCCCACGATTGAGCGAAAGGCTTCAGATAAGAGTTCATCACGGCTGACCCCGTTTGAACGGCGCGGCGAACCGGAGTTTCAGGAATACTTTAATTATCTCTGGAAGGAGCTGAACGCTGATGAACAGAACCTGTAATTATGAAGAAAAAAACAAACCCCTGACTCCCTCCCAGCAGGATTACCTGAAAAGCTTAAGACGGCAGCAGAACCGGATCCAGGTGATCCGGGTTTTGATTTTTGTCCTTTTTCTGCTGTTGTGGGAGACAGCCGTCCGGACCGGATGGATCGACGGGTTTATTTTCAGCAGCCCGTCACGAATCATAGAAACGGTTCGGGATATGTGGAACGATGGAACGATTCTCAGCCATACGGGAATCACACTGGCAGAAACACTGATCAGCTTCGCGCTCGTCGTCCTGCTTGGCATCGGCTGCGCCGTTCTGCTCTGGTACAGCAACACCCTGTCCGAGATCCTCGAACCGTATTTCGTTATCCTGAACAGCCTGCCGAAATCCGCCCTGGCGCCGCTGCTGATTGTCTGGCTCGGTGCGAACCTCAAATCCATCATCGTCTCCGGCGTTTCCGTAGCGATCTTTGGGACAATTCTGAACCTGTATACCGGATTCCGGGAAATGGATCCGGATAAAATCAAGCTGATTTATACGCTTCAGGGTACGAAAAAGGATGTCCTGTTCAAAGTCATCCTTCCCGGCACCCTCCCGCTGCTGATCAGCGTGATGAAGGTCAATATCGGCCTCTGTCTCGTCGGCGTCGTTATCGGTGAATTCATCGGAGCAAGGGAAGGGCTCGGCTACCTGATCATCTACGGAAGCCAGGTATTTAAGCTGGACTGGGTCATCCTGTCAATTGTCATTCTGTGCGCGATTGCGACACTGCTTTACGCAGCCCTGAATTTGCTTGAAAAGAAATGTACGCGGCAGGGGCTTCCCCGGTAAAAACCGATTTTTCTGCCGCTGTGCCTGAACGGAAAAACGAGGAAGCTTCCAGGGAAAAAGCTTCCTCGTCCCATCTGTGGATCGTCAAATTGTTGTTTCA
>JAJPXX010000123.1:19235-20444 GCA_021205225.1 Lachnospiraceae bacterium | reverse complement strand
TGGAAAAAAGTGTGCTATTTTCTTATCAAGATTTTTGAAACAAAAGTTTTTGATTGTTGTTTTAAAAGCAAGGAGGGTTGTCATGATTTACACGGTTACCTTAAACCCGGCACTAGACAAGACGGTCGAGATCCCCTCTCTGAAGCTGGATACGGTGAACCGCATCGCAAAGATGCGCACAGATCCCGGAGGGAAAGGCATCAATGTCTCAAAGGTAATCCAGAAGCTCGGCGGGACGAGCGTTGCCACCGGAGTCCTCGGCGGGCACACCGGACAGTCGATCCAGAGTTCACTCGCCCAGATAGGACTTGAGACGGATTTCACTTTCGTGGATGGAGAGACACGCACGAATCTGAAGATCATTGATCCGGTGGAACACACGAACACCGACATCAATGAACCCGGTGTGATCGTTTCGGAGAAAGTTCTAGATGAAATGCTGCAGCGGCTGCTTGAGCAAATCACACCGGATGCGATTGTCGTGATCTCAGGGAGTATGCCAAAGGGTTCTCCCGCGGATACCTATTTTACCTGGACAAAAGCCATCTCAGAAAAAGGCGCGAAGGTCTTCCTGGACGCGGACGGCGACCTGCTGAAAGCGGGACTGAGCGCATCCCCGTATCTGATCAAGCCAAATGACCGCGAGCTCTCGGAGCTGATGGGCGCTCCCCTCTCCAGTCCGGAAGAGCTTGCAAAAGCGGCGCGGGAGCTGATGGCGCAGTACGGGATACAGAAAGTCGTCGTTTCCATGGGCGGCGCGGGAGCGCTGTATGTGACCGCGGATGAGACCATCTATGCAGAAGGCCTGCACGTACCGGTCGGCAGCACAGTCGGCGCTGGAGACAGCGTGGTCGCAGCGCTCGCCGTGGCAGAGGAGCGCGGGCTTGGTCTGGCAGATGCGGTTTGTCTCTCCACCGCGACCGGAGCCGCGAATGTGATGTGCAGCGGAACGCAGGCGGCGGAGTACAGCGTTATCGAGGAGCTGATTTCAAAGGTTGTGTACCACTACCTGTAAACTTTCGTTTTCACAAGCTGCCATAACCGTGCTGACCTGAAATGTGAAATTACCGCTCGCTCCGCTTGACACAGAACGGCTCGTCCATAAAAATCCGCTCCATAAAAGACGAACCTTCCATCCGAGACTTCACACAAGGCAGCATTGTATGAAATCATAAATAATAACGACAGTTGTTATTGTAACAGTTGCAA
>JAJPXX010000123.1:0-19225 GCA_021205225.1 Lachnospiraceae bacterium | reverse complement strand
TTCATTTATTAACGAAAGGAGTTGTTGTTATGAACGCACGAGGCGTAAGACTTCACGCGGCAAACGATCTGAGGCTGGAGGAATTCGAGCTTCCGGAGATCACGGACGATGAAATTCTGGTTCGGGTCGTTTCAGACAGCATCTGCATGTCAACCTATAAATGCGCGATCCTTGGCACTGCGCACAAGCGTGTCCACGAGGATGTGGCGGAGCATCCGGCGATCATGGGGCATGAATTTGCCGGAGATATCGTGAAAGTCGGCAAAAACCATCAGGAACAGTTTCAGCCAGGAATGAAATTTACCCTGCAGCCGGCGCTGAACTACAAGGGTACCATGTGGAGTCCGGGATATTCCTATGAATTTTTCGGCGGAGATACCACCTACTGCGTGATTCCTGCGGAGGTCATGGAGCTTGGCTGCCTGCTGGAATACAAAGGGCGTGCGTATTACGAGGCTTCCCTCGCAGAGCCAATGTCCTGCAGCATCGGTGCATTCAACGCCGCTTACCACACACAGATGGGCGTTTACACACATTTTATGGGGATCAAAGAAGGCGGGAAGCTGGCCATCATGGCCGGAGCCGGTCCGATGGGACTGGGTGCGCTGACCTACGCGCTTCACCGCGACGTGCGCCCGTCTATGATTGTAGTCACGGATTTGAACCAGGAGCGTCTGGACCGTGCCGCTTCTCTTTTCCCGCCCGCAGAGGCGGCAAAGGACGGTATCGACCTGCGTTTTGTAAACACAGGAAACTGTGAGAATCCGGTTGCGGAGCTTCGCAGCATTTCCGGCGGCACCGGCTTTGACGATGTGCTCTGCTACGCGCCGGTCGCTTCTGTGGTCACACAGTGCAGCGCGATTCTTGGGCGCGACGGCTGCCTGAATTTCTTTGCAGGGCCGACAGATACCCAGTTTTCCGCATCAATGAATTTTTATGATGTACATTATAACTCAACCCATGTCATGGGAACCACCGGCGGCAATACCGACGACATGATCGAATCCCTGCGTCTGACCACGGAAGGCCGCATCAACCCGGCTGTTATGGTGACACACATCGGCGGACTGGACGCTGCGGCGGAAACGACGCTGAATCTGCCGAAGATTCCGGGCGGCAAGAAGCTGATCTACACGCACCTGACCATGCCGCTGACCGCGCTGACGGATCTGCGTGCCAAAGGGGAAGCAGAGCATGACGTCCGGTTTACCGCCCTGGCGGATATCGTCGACGCAAACAACGGGCTCTGGTGTCCGGACGCGGAGGAATATCTGCTGTCGAATTTTATAACCGAATAAAGTGTGCTGAAACGCATTCTTTCACGATTTGTTTTTCTCTTATTTTTTCTGTCCAGGCACACTTTATGTCCGCAAAATATGTTTTGCGGCAGATATCTGCTACTGATTACACTTTATGAACAGATGTGGCAGATCCTGCAATGCGCATTTTCAAAAAGCATACAACAGAAGAAAATGATACAGGAGGAAGCAAAAAATGGAAGCAATGGAAACACGCAGAAATGCAATTGTCGAACTTGTAAACAAAAATGGCACAGTTAGCTTCGCACAGATCAGGGACGCTTTTCCGGATGTATCCGAGATGACGCTGCGCACGGATTTAAAAACGCTGGATGAGGCAAAAAAAATTCTCCGCATCCACGGCGGCGCAAAGTCCGTGCAGACAATCTTCGGCACCGACGGCCTGTTAAGCAGTAAGGCATACCAAAACATTGCCGAGAAGCAGGTCATCGCCCAAAAGGCACTTACCCTGCTCCATGAGGGGACGAGTCTCTTTCTGGATTCCGGGAGCACCACGACCGCGTTCGCGAAGCTGATCCCCGATCAGGCAGACCTGATCTATACCACAGGCTTAAGCTGCGCGGCAGAGCTCAAAGATCTCTCCCGCCCCACCGTCATGATTCCGGGCGGCCAGCTGAACCGCTTCAGCCAGAGTGTATTCGGCAGTCTCGCTGTTCACGAGCTCGAGCGTGTCAATTTCGACCAGGCATTTCTGGGAACCACAGGCTTTGACTTTTCCGCGGGCTTTACCTGCGGAATCAGCGAGGAAGCCATTTTAAAGCAGACGGCGATCCGTCAGGCGGATCAGGTCATTGTGCTGATGGATTCCTCTAAAATCAATGTAAAATGCAGTTTCCGCTTCAGTCGGCTCTCCGATGTGGATATCATCGTATCCGACGGGAATCTGCCGGAAGAATTCCTTGCAGCATGCAGGGAGCAACAGATCACGGTTCTGTAGGATATACATAAACGATCGTATTCGAAGTGATCTTTCCAGGAACAAAGCTCTGCCAGACGGCCATCCATTGTTCTGAAAAGTTATCTCCGATTTTGACAGCAGACCAGAGCCGATCAGCCTATATTTTAAGGAGAACAAAATGAAAGCAAAGGTACAAAGCTTTGGCAAATTTTTATCGGCGATGGTGATGCCAAATATCGGCGCTCTGATCGCGTTTGGTTTTCTTGCCGCCCTGTTTATTGACACCGGGTGGATTCCAAATGAAGGCTTTAACAGCATGGTCAGTCCCATGCTCACCTATCTGATTCCCATCCTGATCGCCTCCACGGGCGGCTATATGGTCGGCGGAGAGCGCGGCCGCGTGGCTGGCGCGATTGCGGTCATTGGCGCCATCATGAGCAACACAGAAGTCACGATGCTGATGGCAGCCATGATTATGGGACCGCTCGCAGGCTTTTGCATCAAAAAATTTGATGAGGCTATGGACGGTCATATGCCTGCGGGCTTCGAGATGCTGATTAACAACTTTTCTGTCGGCATCATCGGCATGCTGCTGGCGATGCTCGGCTATGTCCTGATCGGTCCGGTCATGAGTGCGATCCTGTCTGTCCTGACCGCCGGTGTCAACGTCCTGATCAACAACAACCTGCTCCCGCTTGTCTCGATTCTGCTGGAGCCGGCAAAGGTGCTTTTCCTGAACAATGCCATCAACCACGGCGTATTCACACCAATCGCGACGGCGCAGGCTGCGGAAGCCGGAAAATCCATCATGTATATGCTGGAGACCAACCCCGGACCGGGACTTGGCGTACTGCTGGCCTATATGTTCTTCTGCAAGGATAAGGCAACAAAGGATTCTGCTCCGGGTGCCGTAATCATCCACCTGTTCGGCGGCATCCACGAGATTTATTTCCCGTACATCCTGATGAACCCGATTGTCATCATCGCTCCGATCGTCGGCAATATGGCCGCTATCTTCTGGTATACCATTACCGGATGCGGTCTGGTAGGTCCGGCTTCCCCTGGCTCCATCCTTGCTTTCCTGATGATGACACCCGGTTCGGATATGCTCAAGGTCATCATCGGCGTACTGTTAGCGACCGGCGTCTCCTTTGTTATCGCCGCCCCGATTGTGCGGATGGCAGGCGACAAGAGCCTGGAAGCCGCACAGGGACAGGTAGCTGCGATGAAAGCGGAATCCAAAGGTCAGACCGCAGCGATACCTACAGCTGAAAAAATCGCGGACTCCTCCACAGTAAAGAAAATCATCTTTGCCTGTGACGCAGGCATGGGTTCCTCCGCAATGGGCGCGACCAAATTCCGCAACCGCATCAAAGACGTCCGCCCGGATATTAAGGTAACAAATACTTCGGTAGACAACATCCCCGGCGACTGCGACATTGCGGTCGTGCAGACGACACTGGCCGCCCGTGCGCAGAAATCCGCTCCGCAGGCTCAGCTGATCACCATCGGAAACTTTCTCGCAGACCCGGCGTTGGATGAACTCTATGCGCAGCTGACCGCTGCCGGCGCCGCAAAGACATCAGAAAAGAGTGCTGCTGACGCAAATCCGGCAAATACAGCCGCGGAAAATGCCCGAACAGATGCAGTGAAAGAAGCCGCAGCGGCACAAACAGACACGCCTGTGAACACATCGGTTCAGACAAGGGCATCCGATAGTCCTGCTGCAGAAAGCGCTTCCGGCACAGAAGAAGACATCCCCTTTGAGAAGAAGCAGGTCATCATTGCAGACGGCATCCAGCTTGGCCTGAAGCCGGTGAGCAAGGAAGAAGCCATCCAGGCGGCCGGCGAGCTTCTCGAAAAGCTGGGTTACGTCGGACACAATTATGTGGAAGCGATGCAGGAGCGCGAAAAACTGACCACCACCTACATGGGTATGGGCGTAGCCATCCCGCACGGCACCACACAGGCAAAAGGAACCGTAAAAAAGACCGGCATCGTTTTTCTCCAGTATCCGGAGGGCGTTGATTTCGGAGACGAAAAAGCACAGCTGATCTTCGGCATCGCCGGAATCGGAGACGAGCACCTTGATCTGCTCGCAAAGCTCTGTACGATGCTTGAGGATGAGGAACGTATGGAAATTCTGAAAACAACAACGGATGTCGACTGGGTGCTTGCGCAGCTTTCGTAAATCGCGAATGATATTCTGCCTTACCTTGCTTCCTGAGAGCCATCACAGGAAGCGAGTTAAGACAACACCAGAATAATACACAAAAAAGCTTCACATACTAACAGATATTACAGACAATCAATCAAAAAAAGAAAGGAAAAACACTATGAAAACATTTGACTACACCATCACAGACGAACTCGGTATCCACGCACGCCCGGCAGGAGAGCTGGTAAAAGAAGCAAAGAAATACACCTCCACCATTTCCATCGACGCAAACGGCAGAAAAGTAAACGCGACCAAGCTGATGATGATTATGAGCCTTGGCGTGAAGAAGGGCGTGACCGTGACGATCGAAGCCGACGGCGAGGATGAGGATGCGGCAATCGCGGGAATGCAGGCATTTTTCTCGGAGAATCTGTAATATTTCGTAACAGTTCAGAACAGCATAGTAGCGGAGCGTAGACCTGCGGCCTGCTGTTCTGAATCATGACAGTCATCAGCAAAACACGTCTGCCACACCGTACCCATGCGGTGTGGCAGGCGCGGAAGGGGGAATTCTCTCATGGAACAATACCAGGGCAAAACCATTTTTAATAAAATTGCGATTGGGAAGGTGTTTCTTTACCAGAAAAAAGAAACATTGGTAAAAAGAAAACACATCGAGGACGCCGAAGCGGAAATCGCCCGCTTTGACACAGCAAAAGAGACGGCTCTCGCCCAGCTGGATCAGATTTACGCAAAAGCGCTGAAGGAAGTAGGCGCGGACAATGCGGCTGTTTTCGAGGTACACAAGATGATGATGGAGGACGAAGATTATCTGGATTCCATCTACAATATGATCCGCGGGGAACTTATCAACGCGGAGTACGCAGTCGCGACGACGGGGGACAATTTTGCCGAAATGTTCGCACAGATGGACGACGCTTATATGCAGGCGCGCGCGGCGGATGTAAGGGACATTTCCGAGCGTCTGGTCGCAGTGCTTTGCGGCAGCAGCACGGATATGCATGCTCTGAACGAGCCGGTCATCCTGATGGCGGACGACCTGGCGCCAAGCGAGACGGTGCAGATGGACAAGTCAAAGATTCTGTCCTTCGTTACCCGCCATGGCTCTTCCAATTCCCACACGGCCATCCTGGCCCGCACGATGAACATTCCCGCTGTAATCGGCATTGATATCCAGGACGAATGGGCCGGTAAAACAGCCATCGTAGACGGCTATACCGGAACCGTGATCATCGACCCGGATGCGGCGACTCTGGAGCAGATGAGCGAGAAAATGCGCGAGGACGAGCGAAAGCAGCAGCTTTTGAGAGAGCTTCGCGGCAAGGAAACCATCACAAAAAGCGGCAAAAAAATACACCTGTACGCCAACATCGGCAGTGTCTCCGATGTCGCCCAGGTGCTGAAAAATGACGGCGAAGGAATCGGTCTGTTCCGGAGCGAATTTCTTTATCTGGAATCAGAAACCTTCCCGACCGAAGAAGAACAGTTCAAGGCCTACAAAATGGTCGCCCAGAATATGGCCGGCAAAAAGGTAGTCGTCCGCACGCTGGACATCGGTGCCGACAAGCAGGTCGGTTATTTTAACCTTGAAAAGGAAGACAACCCCGCCATGGGCTACCGCGCGATCCGCATCTGCCTGGATCAGCAGGAAATCTTCCGCACACAGCTGCGCGCGCTGCTGCGGGCAAGCGCCTTCGGCAATATTTCCATCATGTTCCCGATGATCATTTCCGTACAGGAAGTATTGGAGAGCAAACGAATTCTGGAGGAAGTAAAAGCAGAGCTTGGCGAGCAGAATATTCCATACAAAGACGTGGAAGTCGGCATCATGATCGAGACACCGGCCGCCGTGTGGATCAGCGAAGAACTGGCAAGAGAAGTCGATTTCTTCAGCATCGGCACCAACGACCTGACCCAGTATACGCTGGCAATCGACCGGCAGAACCCGAAGCTGGACAACATCTACGATTCCCACCACCCGGCTGTTCTTCGGTCCATCCAGATGGTTATCGAAAACGGCCACAAAGGCGGTGCCTGGGTCGGCATCTGCGGCGAGCTCGGCGCGGACACCACCCTGACCGAAACATTTATCCAAATGGGCATTGACGAGCTGTCTGTCTCCCCGTCCTTCATCCTGCCGGTGCGGGAAGCCGTGCGAAGTTTGGAGTAAATGCAAAAAGGTAACGATCTGTTAAAATTCCATGCGCGACCGTGAACTACAAAAAGCAGCTTTCGAATATCATGTTCTTGTAAAGAACAACTTCAAAAGCTGCTTTTCTACTTTTCCTTTTTTCTCCCTCAGTTCAGTTCCTGATAGGCCTCTACCTGAATCTGTTCGAACGTACTCATCCTGTGGTAAATCTCCGCCCCCATATCAATCAGTGGAAACGCGGCGACCGCGCCGCTGCCTTCCCCAAGGCACATCCCCGCATCCAGTGCCGGTTCCAAATCAAGCTCCTTCAGAATCCTGCGCGCGGCAGGCTCCTTTGACACGTGCGTCGCCAGCATATAATCCCTCGCCGCCGGACACAGCTTCACCGCCAGAAGCGCTCCCACAGAGGAGATAAATCCATCAATCAGCACCGGAATATGATAACAGGCTCCGCCCAGGAAAAGTCCGGCAATCCCGGCAAGGTCAAAACCTCCAACGCAGGAAAGCACCGTGAGCGGATCCGCTTCGAACAGATTCCAGCGGTCAACCGCCTCCTGAATAACCTGAATTTTTTTATTCAGTCCTTCCGTGGAAAGCCCCGCGCCGCGTCCGGTCATTTCCACCGCCGGAACGTGAAGCAGCGCACTCGCCACCGCGCTGGAGGTCGTCGTATTGCCAATTCCCATCTCTCCAGTCGCGATCAGGTCATATCCCTGCCCCATCAGCTCTCCCGCCAGCGACACGCCGACCATCAATGCCTTCACTGCCTCATCGCGGCTCATGGCCGGTTCCTTCGCAAAATTTTTCGTCCCATAGGCGACCTTGCGCTTCTCAACACGCGGCGTATCCACCGCCATCCCAATGTCAATCGGGCGGATTTCCGCTCCGGCAAGGCGGCACATGATCGCCGCACAGGACTGCTCATCGAGAAAGTTTTCCGCGACAATCGCCGTCACCTCCTGCCCGGTCTGCGTCACCCCCTCTTCCACCACGCCATTGTCCGCGCACATCGGCACAAGAATCTTTTTCCCAGTACGAATCTCCGGACTATGCTGTGCCAGCGCGATGCGCGCAACCGCATCCTCCATCCACCCAAGGCTGTGGAGCGGTTTTGCGATGCTGTTCCAGCGTTCCCGGCAGACGGCAGCAGCGTCCGCATCACCGGGAGTAATGTTTTTCAGAATCTGATAAAACTGAGTTTCTTCCATAATAATAATCCTCCGTTTTTTGCTGAACAGTTACAGAAACGCATCATACCATTTCATAATAGATTTATCAAATCTTTATAACAGGCAACACGGATGGCTGTTATCCTGCATTTTTTCATATCACTCCCGCTTCCACATACCGAAGAAATATATTTCCGTCCCAAAAAGGATGAATACTTTCAAACCTGTAATGAAAAGCAGTCTCCCTTTTTGATACCCAGGCTCTTGTCTTCGTACAGGTACTTATTATAAATTGTCTCCATTGGAAGCAATCACATCCTGATACCAGTAAGCTGAATCCTTCAGGGTTCTTCCCTGCGTCTGATAATCAACATAAATCAATCCGAACCGTTTGTCGTATCCTTCCGTCCATTCATAATTATCCATGATGGACCAGTAACAATAGCCAAGAACAGGTGTCCCTTCCCCGGCGGCCTTTTTCAATGACAGCAGATAGCGATGAACAAAATCGATCCTGGCCGGGTCGTGCACCCTTCCATCCAGCGATACAAAGTCATTCCCTGCCATCCCGTTTTCTGTAATCAGCAGCGGTTTCTGATACCTTTCGTAAAAGAAACGGCAGCACCAGTACATAACATCCGGGGTAATGTTCCACCCCATCGCCGTCCTGGGGCTTCCCTGGTATGAATATCGGTCATAACCATTTGGTTCCGGCGGGAACGGGTTCCCACCAGCCTGATAAATATTAAAACCATAGAAATCCAGGGGCGAAGAGATCAGCGCCCACTCATCAGCGCTGATAACAGGCAGTCTCTCTCCAAACAGTTGTTTTGCTTCTTCCGGAAATTGTCCTTTAAAAATCGGATCCGCCCACCAGGTATTGCTCCCTGGGAACATAAAAGGCGAAACCGAAAAGCTGGCTTTTCTCGCTTCTTCGATGCCTTCATCCGACAAGTTCTCAGGAATCACACACTCTCCGGTCGGCGCAAAACCTATCTTTACATCTGTACCGCAGTTTTTGCGGATTTTCCGAACTGCCATGCCATGCGCCAGAAGAACATTTTTCGTAATGTCCATTATTACAGCTTCTTCATTCCGCTCAAATGGGGCATGCACCCCGCCGGCAAGACCGGCGCCTACAAAAAGCTGCGGCTCATTAAAAGTCATCCAGTATTTCACTTTATCTCCAAGATTCTTTGTGATAACATCCACATATTCCTCGAACCACAGCGGACTCTGGGGATTTTTCCAGCCACCCTTTTCATAGAGCGCAGTCGGAAGATTCCAGTGATATAAAGTGACCATTGGTTCAATCCCAGCCGCAAGCAGTTCTTCTGCCAGATTCCGGTAAAAGCACAGGCCGGCCTCATTTATCCTGCCTGTCCCCTGCGGAAGGACACGGGGCCAGCTGATGGAAAACCGGTAGCATTTCAACCCGATTTTCTTCATCATGGCAACATCCTCTTCGTAATGATGATAATGATCACAAGCGACGTCGCCGTTTTCTCCATGTGCGATATGGCCTGGTTCCCTGGTCAGCGTATCCCAGATTCCCATGCCTTTTCCGTCCTCATTGTATGCGCCCTCGATCTGATGTGCTGAGGAAGCTGCTCCCCATAAAAAATTCTTTGAAAATCCCATTTGATCATCCTCCTTTTTTCGAATTGCCGTAAATACCCTCATAACTGTAAGAGTATTGAACCGTTACGATTTGGATCATAAAAGTGTAGAGTAACTTCTGGCACTATGCAAAAACCGCGCCGCAAATTCCGGATTCGACCAGTAATACAAATGCGGATATCCCGCCGCACTGTGATCTGTAACATGCATACAATTCCATG
Organism: Lachnospiraceae bacterium; assembly: GCA_021205225.1. Taxonomy (GTDB): domain Bacteria; phylum Bacillota; class Clostridia; order Lachnospirales; family Lachnospiraceae; genus Choladousia. Next base: position 9,667 of record JAJPXX010000123.1, on the reverse strand, counting down.
TACGCTTTCCATTCGGTTTTTCTGCCGTATAAGCGCTGCCGGGATCTGTGCTGTCAAAATAGTGAAATTCATGAGCACGAATCGTCTCATCCGGAAAAAGGAAACCCAGCATCTGCTGCGCGATTTCCTTCTTCTTCCTTTCTGGAACCGTCCGTGGCAGCTCTTCTTCCCACTCAGAACCGTTGAGACGAAGACTAATATAACCGAACCGCCCCAGCTTCTTCGTTCGATATGATTGCCCCTGAATGCATCCGCACATCGGCCAGGCCTTGCCCTCCATGTCTTCCATTGTCTCATGAAGATACATGAATCCGCCGCATTCAGCTAAATATGGCAGCCCATCCGCAATCGCCGTGCGGATGGACTGCAGCATTGTCCTGTTTTCTGAGAGCTGCCTGGCATAAAGCTCCGGATAACCGCCCCCCAGAATAAGCCCGCTGATCTGTTCCGGAAGTGCTGTGTCTTTTAATGGAGAAAATGGAACAAGCGTGGCTCCGAGCAGTTCCAAAAGCTCCAGATTGTCCTGGTAATAAAAGCAAAACGCATCATCCTGCGCCACCGCAATACGGGGAATTGAACACTCTGATCCCGCATCCTGTTCTGTCCGGAGAGCAATCCCTTCCTTGCAGGAAATTGTCTTACCATCCGCAACAGATCCGACTTGTTTCTGGTTTTCCACACACGCATGTACACTCTCTGGCAGCGCAAGCTCTTCATCTGCAAAGTCTGACGCTTCCTGCGCAAGGGCAATAATCCCGTCCAGGTCCAGACACTGCTCCAGTTCCTCTCCCAGTCTCGCCAGGCGGTCTTTCAGAGCCGCTATCTCTCCCGGCGTCACCAAACCGAGATGCCGGCTCTCCACCGCGGCATCATCCAGGCGCGGCACATAGCCGTACACCCGCACTCCGGTCTGTTTCTCGATTTCTTCCTTTAATAAAAGACAGGTCATTTTGGTCGTCTGGTTGAGAATCACGCCCCGAATCACCTCGCGGCCGTATTGCTTCTGATAATTCAGATAACCCTGAATCAAGGGAATCACCGACAGGCTCATGCCGCGCGCATTCACAACCAGAATCACCGGCGTATCTGTCACAGCCGCCAGATCATAGGAGGATGCCTTTTCGGAAATCCCGCCAAGCCCGTCATAGAATCCCATAACACCCTCCAGAACCGAAATTCCCGCATTTTTCGCCGTTTTTGCAAACAGGTAGCGCGTGAGAGGCGGTTCTGTAAAAAAGGTATCCAGATTTCTCGAAGGCGTACCGATCACCCGTGAATGAAACATGGGGTCAATGTAATCCGGTCCGCACTTAAAAGAAGCCGGATTCAGCCCGCGCCTGCAAAACGCCTCCAGAATTCCGCAGGTGATCATCGTTTTTCCGCTGCCGCTGGAAGGTGCGGCAAGCATAATTCTTGGCAGATGCTGCATGGCTTACCTCCGCATTATTTCCATCTACGCTCAATCACGTAAAGAATACGACTGCATACTTTCATAGCTAAAAGTTCTCTCTGATTTCTTCCCCACCAAAAGATACGATATAAATCGGATTGAGCGACGACATCATGTGATAACGCCCAAGCCTGCGGGATTTTGCCACAGAAACCTGGACAATATCTGCATCTTTGATTTCCAGGTCATTGAGCAAGCTTGTCACCTCCGCAATACTCTCCAACGCAACCGTGTTAATCACAATGCGGACGGATGAATTCTTTTCCAGCAGGGACGCTACGATCTCCCGCATATTTCCGGAGCTTCCTCCGATAAAGGCATGAGTCGGCGCCGGAAGCTCCTCCATAGCCTGCGGGGCAGTTCCACTGATCGGGATGAGATTGGACAGATGAAAGCGGGCAGTATTTTGCTTAATCAGTTCCATCGCCCTTAATTCACGTTCAATCGCGTAAACCCTTCCTTCCGTGCAGAGCCGCGCACACTCTACGGATACTGAGCCAGTGCCTGCTCCCACATCATACACCACCGACTCTTCCCGCAGGCGGAGCTTTGCCACCGAAAGTGCCCGGATTTCCTCTTTTGTCATAGGCACCTTTTCCCAGCGTTCAAAGGCATCGTCCGGAATTCCCGGCGTAATCACCCGCCCGGCATGTGCATTCTCCAGCATCATAATATGCGGCCCTGTCTCTTTACAGGCAATGAAATCTTCCGGACGCCCGGTCTGTATTTTTTCATCCGGATAAGAAAGATTCGAACCAACCGTCACCCGCACATACGATCCGATTCCGTCAAGAACCAGATCCTGGCAGATCTCTCCCACTTCTTTCGCACCGCTGACGAGAAGAATGATTTTCGGATATTTTTTAACATAATTTACAAGCGGAATTTCTTTTCCATGCGCACTCAGAAGCTTCGCGTCCTGCCAGGAAGTCGGAATCTTTGACGCGAAATACACCACCGAAGAAATTCCGCAGTAATAGCGTACCTGCTCCGCTGGAAAGGTCTCCGCGACCTGGCGCGCTCCGCTGTAAAATCCGACGTCCCCCGACATCAGGATCGCCACACGTTCCACCTGCGGATGCGCTTCCAGCCAGGACGCGATCTTCCGGGCATTGTATTCTGGAATCAAAAGAGGTGCTTTCGCTTTATTTTCCATTTCGAATGCGCTCTCCGGCTGCTTTGACGAAGCACTTATTTCTTCCGACTCGCACAGCAGCACCCGCGCACATTCCAGTATCCGCGCTGCTCCAAAAATCACTTCAGCCTCGCGGATTTTGCGGGCAGCCTCGCGTGTCAGGGTATCCGGAGTCCCCATTCCGATGCCAATACAGCTGATGCAGCGTGAATTTTCATGTCCGGATCGTTCCATTATCGGGGATTCTTCCCCTGATTCATCTGGAAGCATTCTCCCTTGTCCTGCCGCAGATTTCCCTGCACCCGACTCCGGCTTATCTGCTTTCGTTCTTCCTCTAACCGTATCCTGGCATTCTGCCTCCTGTTTATCTGCAACAGATTCTGATTTTCTCAAAATATCTTTCGACAGAGTACATTCCCCCGAAATCAGTGCATCCAGCCGCTCTTTCACTTCTTTCCATCCGCTTCCCGTCTCTTTCGGTCTGCGAATAATGACCGGCGTGACCTGACACTGTCGGGCCGCCTCGATTTTTTCTGGGAAGCCGCCGGTCGCTCCGGTCTCTTTTGTAACCAGAAATGCCGAACCTGCCTGACGGAGCATCGACGCATTCATATCCGCTGAAAACGGCCCCTGCATGGCGCAGATATGCTTTCCTTCCAGGCCGAGCGCACGGCAGGAAGAAACCACCTCCGCAGATGGAAGAACCCGCGCGAAAATGCGATTTTTGTCTGAAATCGTTTCTGTAAATACATACAATTCCTTACTGCCCGTAGTCAGGAAAATCCCGCCCTGCCGCGTTTCCAGATAATCAGCCGCTTCTCTAGCAGAGTCTACGTAAACTGCTCCGGCGATCTCTCCAGCATTTTCTCGCGCAGGCTGCGTTTTTTCAGCACAAGCTGATTCTGTCTTCTCTGCATAATCCTGGGAGGTTCCCCACATATCAGCTCTATCCAAAGATTTCTGCTTTCCACTGCCTTTTTTTACTCTGATAGATTCATTATCACATCTTTCATTCTGTGTGCGAAGATACCGCAGATATTGCACATTTTCTCTCCGGCAGGCCTCCTGAATATTTTTTGAAACTTCTACCGCGTACGGATGTGTCGCATCCACTACCAGCGCATATTGCCCGTCCCGCAAAAAATCCCGCATCTGTTCCATGTCCAGCCTGCCCTGATGAATGTGACGCTCCGGCTGCGGTCGAAGCACTTCTTCTCCGTATTCCGTTGCCACACTGACGGTATGCGCAACGTGTTTTTCGCAGAGATAATCCGATACCTGACGTCCCTCAGCCGTTCCTCCAAAAATCAGTATATGAAAAGAATAATCCCCCTGCTTTCTTATATCCGGCATCTTTGAACCCCCATTTTTTACTGACCAGAAGTGTAATCTGTTCTCTCAGGCCACATCGCCTTCCGCATACTCAACAAGAATACCGGTGCGCGTCACCCCATCATCCTCGTCCGCATAATACGTGATTGTGACCTCGTCTCCCACATTGAAAATCACCGCGTTCTGATCGTCCGCGGCGGAAACCGCATAGTAGTACCCTGTCCCGAAATAACTCTCATCAAGCAAGAAATAGAAAATCGTATTTCCATCCACTACAACAGAACGAATCTCCGTGATCGTTCCCGTTACGGTGTCCGTCTCTGCTTCTACTACTTCAATCGGATCCGAGACCTTCACCCCGTTTTCGATCAGCAGCTCCTCATAATTCGCCTGGCACTCGGCCACCGAGCTGCCAGTCGTCGTAATCTGATAATCCTTCACATTGACCATCGCGTACATTTTGACCAGATCCGCCGAGTCCTTCAGCGACATAAAATACGTCGGCTCATCCGAAATATTCAACAGGATCGGGAACGTCGCCGTGTAGCCCAGATGCTGCACCGCACCCTCCGCGGACGACATCGCGGAATACTCCGTCGCACCGGAAATGCTGTAATACCGGGCTTCCTTTGTGCGCTGGTTCACCAAAATAAAGCCGACATTCGACTCATCATTTCCCGCCGAGGTCACGCCTGTGTAAAGGTAAACGTCGTCATTCATTGCGATATAATTATACCCGTCAGAGGTCGTCGTGACACCCTTCTGCCCCAGCCAGGAATTGATCCACCCATTGACCAGCGTCCCGTGATAATTGTACTGTTCCACCAGCAGATCCGCAGAATACACCCGGTCCACCCAGGTCGGAACTTCCTCATAGTACGTGCTTTCCCCGGTAATCGCATTTACAAGAACTGCGCCTTCCGTATCCTGGCCGCCAAACAGGCCGATCGTATGAACCGCGCGCGAGCACACCCACCAGGGCGTCCCATCCTCATCAATCTCAAAATTTACATCTCCGAACATCATCGTCGGGTAACGGAAGCGCAGCAGGCGGTAAAGATTCCGGCTGAAATGTTCGCCCGTCGAATATTTCATCCCCTCGTCCAGCTTCACCAGGCTCGCTTCCTGCGTCACCATGTTTACAATGATATAACCCGGCAGTCCCTCCTCACGGTTGTTAAACCATTTGATGAGATTGCCGTAAAGCAGCGGCGCCACACGCACCGGATTATTCTGATAATTGATCTGCGAATACTCCTCATCGGAGACTTCAAACTGTGATACCAGGCTGCTGTCGGTACTGCTTAAGGAACCCAACGCGCGGCTGCCCAGCTGCACACTCGAATCTTTATCCAGCATCGGAATCCGGTCATAGGAAATCTCCGCAACTTCTTCCGTAAAATCTCCCGTCTGCACATCCAGAAGATTGTAATAGGATGCCGCGTGAAAAATCTCAGACGAATAAAGCAGAGCCACAGCTGCGGCCACAAACACCACCAGCGCCAGAAGAAACGGTACCTTGCAGTGCGCCCAGAATACGCCTGGCTCCAGAAAAATCTCCCGACGTGTCACACGCAGACCGGATGTAGCCAGCGTAACGAGAATAAAAATCACCAGCAATACGAAAAGGAATAACCAGAAATCCAACGCCTTCAAATTGATCGGCGGCAGCATGACATAAAAATAAATACCTCCAAGAACCACCGTCGCCAACAGGCGTAAAATAAGATTGACCAGACTATTTGACTGCGATCTTCCATTCATAATTCTTTTCTCCCTTCCGTCGAATCCTCAGCGACATTCCTATAAACATACACCTGGTTTCAGCCGTTACTGCGTACTGTATCCAATACTCATTTTTCCACAGGGGACAGGCTTGTCATCCCCGATTCAGAAAATCCCTGCACCTCACTCGCTTCCGTAATTCAGCGCTTCATGCTTCCACTCACTTGCGATATTCCGTTTAAACAGCCACACCGCCAGGATCGCCGTGAGCAGATCGGAAACCGCCTGCGCCGCCAGAATCCCGTTATAGCCAATGGCAGCCGACAATGTCCAGAGTATCACGGCAAAAAACAGCCCCTGTCGGCCAAATGAGAGCCAGAATGCCCCCATTGCCTTTCCGGCCGACTGAAAGGTGCTGGTCGAGACCAGGACGACCGCTACGAAAATCATTCCCGCAAGCTGCCAGCGAAGCATCGGAACGCCCAGGCGGATCAGCTCCTGGTTCGTGGTAAACAATCCCAGCAGCGGCCTTGCCACCGCGGCAAGAATCACAACCAGCACCGCCGCCAGCGCGCATTCAAACTGGTAGCAGAAGGTCAGAATCTCCTTCAGCCGCCTGTGATTTTTCGCTCCGTAATTATAGCCGATCAGAGGCTGCGCCCCAAATGCAAATCCGACAAGCACCAGAAGGACAATCATATTGACCTTCATCGCAATTCCCATCGCCGCTACGCGGTCATTTCCATAAGGAAGCAGCTTCCGGTTAGTCAGCGCGGTACACAGGCTTGCCATAAAATTCGTCACCGACGCCGGAATCCCGATCACCAGAATCTGCCGGATCTCCTCTGCCGTGATATACAGCCCCCTGGGGTTGATCGAAAGCTTTTTGCTCTTATGCGTCAGTACCCAGACATAATAGATATCCGTACAGAGATTGCCGACGACTGTCGCGATAGCCGCCCCGGCCGCGCCGAGCCCCAGCCCAAATATGCAGATCGGATCGAGGACAATATTTACAACCGTTCCCAGAATACTGCCAACCATGGAACACTTCGCCAGCCCTTCCGTCCGCAGCTGGTTGTTCGGCGTAAAGGTCAGAATAATAAAGGGAGCGCCCAGCGCGATAAACGTGTAATACGCAGACGCATAGACAAGCGTATCCGTATCCGCCCCCAGAAGGTTCAGCAGCGGCGACCGGAATACCAGCAGAAGAGCCGCTACCACACAGCCGCCCAGCAGCGATCCGTAAAAGCAGAAAACGCTGATTCTTTTCCCTTCCTCGTCCCGTTTCTGTCCAAACAATCTGGAAATCACCGAGCTTCCGCCCAGCCCCAGAATATCCCCCAGCGCAATCAGACAGGTAAACACCGGCGAACAAAGCGAAATACCGGCAACCAGATTCGTATTCCCCGTCCGCGCGATAAAAAACGTATCCACCATATTGTAGAGCAGGGAGACGACCATACCCATCACCACCGGCAGCGCAAGGCTGAAAAAAGCCTTATGCACGGGAGTTTTTTCAAAAATTTCATTTTCCATTGTGCGTTATCCCTCAATAATATCCTCTGTATCATAAATTGCGGTCATTGTTTTGGGTAAAAGTTCAGAACAGCATCGAAATGAAAAGACAGACTGTGCAGGTTTACCTGCTAAAGGCTGTATTTTCATTTCGGGATGGGCGGAACGCCCATCAAGCCACAGACATATGACGCGTTAGCGGCATATAGCCTGCATCGCAGGCGGTCTGCGGCCTGCTGTTCTGAATAGTTACATTTTTCGAAGCTATTCCGAGCGATTTGTTTCAGATGCGATATCCGCGCGGCGTCACCATCCGCCCATTGATTTCTTTTGTCTGCGAATTTCCGATAAACACTGTCGTGAACATATTCACCGGCGCCGTGCGCAGATCCTCCAATGTATACAGACTGGACGCTTCTCCTTCACGGCCAATGTTTTCCACCGTACCGCAGAGCCGTTCCGGCGGCAGCACACGCAGCAGAATCTCACAGGCCCGCGCCAGATAGTCCGGGCGTCCCTTGCTTGCCGGATTATAGATACAGATACAGAAATCCGCCTCCGCCGCCAGTTTAAGCCGCTTCTCAATCTTCTCCCATGGCGTCAGCCGGTCGCTTAAGCTGATCACCGCAAAATCATGCGTCAGCGGAGCGCCAAGCACCGCACCTCCGCTCAGCGCAGCGGTCACACCGGGAATCACTTCCACCTCAATCTCCGGCCAGGATGCTCCGATTTCCAGCATCAGGCCGCTCATGCCATAGACGCCGGCGTCGCCGCTGCACACCATGACAACCTTCTTCCCCTTCGCCGCTTCCTCAAACGCCATCTCGCAGCGCCTTGCCTCCTGCGTCATCGGCGTCGTCAGAAATTCCTTATCCGGATATGTCTCCCGCAAAAGATTGACATACACCGTATACCCGATAATCGTATCGCAGTCAGCCAGAACCTCCGCCGCCCGCTGGCACATCAGGCCGGTATCTCCCGGACCCATGCCCGCTACATATAATTTATTTTTCATGTCTCCTCCTTTTATCAGCCCCAGGTATACAGAAGCCACATTCCTGTTTTCCATCATGTCACTCGTATCATTAAGGTTCTCTTTTAGGGCAAAATCACACCTTATCATTCACCATTCAAATCTGTCCTTTTCAGAACCGCACCTTCCACTTCCGCTCTGCCAGAGCGACGGTCACTCCGTTCTCCGCCTGTTTTTTCAGAATCAGCCGACTGCCCTCGCCAGCCATGCACAATGCCGCGCGCTCACAGACATTATCCACACCCGTCACTCGGCTGACAAATTCGGAATGCGAAAAATCTCCTTTGATATCTGCCAGTGTCTCCGCCGAATATGTTTCAAAGCGCAGATTTCTTTTCTTACAGAATTCCACCAGCCCCGGCTCTTCCTTTTTCAGGTCAATCGACGCTACGCCTGCACAATCCTCCACAGAAAGGTTCCAGCTGGCAAGCGCCTGGTTTACCGGAAGCGCGATTTCTGCCTCTGTCTTCCCCTTCCGGCAGCCGATTCCGATGATATAGGATTTCGGATAGAGATCCAGAATCACCGGCGGCAAACCGGGTACGCACAGAGTTAATTCCGTCCCTGCCTGATTCCAGCCGGCAGCCCTCGCATTCTCCATAGTATAAAAAGTGAACTCACACGAAGGCACCCCGACACGAATCAGAGCGCCAATCTCAGGAATTGTATGGATCGGCCTCAGAGCGTCCCTTTGCGCAGCCCCCTGGTCAGCCTTTTCGTTTTTTTTCAGCAACAGCAGCTCCGGCGGCACACTGCCTTCTATCTCCCCTTCACAGTAAAACCCGACCCGCTCCCCGCGCAAAATCGCCGCGGAAATTTCTTTTGCTTCATGCATATCCCGGATGCGCAGATGATTGTCAGACGCAAAGACATCCACCGCAAATTTCCCGTTCACATCCGTCGCAGTCGTAATCACGGGCGCCGCTCCCAAAATCGCCGCCGCGTGTTCCGCCAGCCGGTTCGCCCCGCCGATGTGCCCGGACAGCAGTGAAATCGCGTACTCTCCCGCCTCATCAACCACCACAACCGCCGGATCTGTAGTCTTGCTCTTTAAAAACGGCGCAATCGTGCGCACCGCAATTCCGCAGGCGCCCACGAAAATAATCCCGTCCGCATCACTTACAAACAGGCAGCCGCACCAGTCTTTCAATCCGCACTCATGTTCATAGCGAATGATATCATATTCCTTTTCCAATGCCCCGGCGAGCCTGTCGGCCACCTGACCGCCGCGGGCAGTAAAGCTTGCGATTCCGAGCTGCTTCATTTTTCTTCCTTTTGGGTTTCCATATACACTTCATGAACCTGTTTCGTCCGCTTTATTATAAAGCCTGACACCCACATTCACAAGTAAAATTTTCGCAATATGGATTGCTCCACAGATCTGCGAGATCGAATAAAAAGCAGCCTTCTGACTCCTGCTCGCCGCGCGAACCGGGTGCGGCATAAGCTGCCAAACACCTTGCCTGCCCGCGTG
>JAJPXX010000095.1:11925-12509 GCA_021205225.1 Lachnospiraceae bacterium | reverse complement strand
ATAAAATCCTCAGCGCAGCCCGCTGCGCCTACGTTTTTATCGCTTGTGCTTCACGTATTATCCGGCACAATCTGAACATATTATTTTGCAACAGCTCCTTACAAAACAGGAAACGTGCTGCCCAATGCTCTGCGCTATATATATTTATAGGAAACGACATTAGCCGTTTACTATATTTTACATGATTCCACGATATATGGCAACCGAATTTCTGCTCTTTTCCCGCTGTTTTTCTTTCTGATTTCCAGAAGGTCCCAAAAAGAGTGTCTCCTGTCCTCCCACGTTCTGTCCGTTCCGGCTCCTCTGTTTTCAGATTATCCAAAGATTTTCCGCATATAGTATACCCATAAAAACGGATTTTACCGGTTCTTCCCGTCTTTCCTGCCAGGAGACATCTGCAGCGGGAAAAGCTTCAGCTGCCTGAAAATTGCCCAGATATAGGGTGCGCCGAACGCATTCAGTTTTTTGGGACCAGTAATTTCCTCCGGCATCTCACAGATCCGGTCATATGCCCTCACAACTGTAGAGCGCGTGATAGATTTCGGCCGCCGGGCTGCGCGGCGCGCGCGCCGGTTGGCCGTATG
>JAJPXX010000095.1:0-11915 GCA_021205225.1 Lachnospiraceae bacterium | reverse complement strand
TTAGAGCGCGTGATTGATTTGTCGCGCCGGTCTTCTAACAGCTCTTCCCACTTTCCCGTATACCGAACTGGACGCCCTTTTACCGTATAAAAAGGCTCTCCCTGATGCGCTTCCAGAATTTCCCATAGTTCTTCGTGGCTCATCCTCTGTCCTTTCCCGGTCTGCGCCGCTGTTTCTTTCTCTTCACCTGTGTACTGTCTTCTCCGGTATCCTGCCGCCTGCCAGGACAGGCAGCTTTGAAAATACGGATTGTTCTGATCTGTTTCTATCATACCATAACTTATACAAAAGGCTACTATTTTTCTAAAAAAAGAAACCCGCAAGACCAGTATAACCGGCACTTGCGGGAGCGTATCTGCATAAGGCAGCTGTCATTTCAGCTTTTACAGGCATGCTTTAATTTTTTCAATCATTTCGGCATATTCCGCGTCAGTTAAATATACTTTGTCCGGATTCATCTGAAATACGCCGCCCCACTCATCTCCATCCTTATACTTCGGTACGAGATGCATATGCAGATGGCAGCCGGTGTCACCATATGCGCCATAATTTACTTTATCCGGTGAAAATGCTTTGTGAAGCGCCTTTGCCGCTCTCGCCACATCTGCGAAAAAGCGGTTCCGCTCATCGTCGCTGATGTCTACCATCTCGCTGACGTGGTCTTTGTAAGCTACAATACACCGCCCTGGCTTGCTCTGTTCTTTGAATAAAATGAGCTGGCTCACATCCAGGTCACAGATTTTAATTCCGAATTTCGCGAGCGGCTCGCCGCCTACGCAATAACCGCATGTCTGATCAATCATATCTGATATCCTCCCGATTTTCTTTGAAAACTGACAACGATTCAGAACTGTGAGGGTACTGAACAGTTGTTACCTCTACATTTTCGCCCCTGATCACGCAGCAAGTGCGTGGTCGGGATGTAAACAGTAACGAACAGTTACAAAAAGCAAAATCAGATGGCAGCTGCAGCATCTGCCTCATCCGCCATCCGATTCATTACGTCTAAATTATCTCTGTACTCTTGCGCCCGCTCCGGACATGATACCCTCTACTTCCTTCAGGCTCGCCATAGTCGTATCGCCAGGAGTCGTCATCGCCAGTGCGCCATGCGCTGCGCCGTAATTCACAGCCGCCTCCGCGCCTTTGCCGGTAATCAGCCCATATACCAGGCCGGAAGCAAACGAATCGCCGCCGCCGACACGGTCCATAATCTCCAGCCCGTTGTAATCCGCTGCCTTGTAAATCTCACCGTCTGCCCAGCAGAGTGCGCTCCAGTCATTGACCGTTGCGGTCTTTACCTTTCTCAGAGTCGTCGCTACCACCTTAAAGTTCGGGTAGGTCTTCGCCGCCTCGTTGATCATCTTGCGATAGCCGTCGATGTTCAGCTCCTTCAGGTTCGCGTCGTTGCCCTCGATCTCAAAACCAAGGCAGGCAGTGAAATCCTCTTCGTTGCCGATCATGACGTCAACATACTTCGCAATCTCCTTATTCACTTCCTGAGCCTTCGCCTGGCCGCCAATTGCGCTCCACATAGACGGACGGTAGTTCAGGTCATAGGAAATCACAGTACCATATTTCTTTGCAGTCTTAATCGCCGCGATAACCGTCTCGCAGGACTGCTCAGAGAGCGCCGCGTAAATACCGCCGGTGTGCAGCCAGCGCGCGCCAAGCTCTCCAAAAATATAATCAAAATCAAAATCCTCCGGAGTTGCCTTGGAGATCGCCGTATTCGCGCGGTCTGAGCAGCCAACCGCACCGCGGATACCAAATCCGCGTTCCGTGAAATTCAGGCCATTGCGGCAGACGCGCCCGATACCGTCGGTCTTCATCCATTTGATCAGAGAGGTGTCAACCCCGCCCTGCAGAATAAAGTCCTCCATCAGCTTTCCGACTTCGTTATCCGCAAACGCGGTGATCACGCCTGTACGCAGGCCAAAGCAGCGGCGCAGGCCGCGCACTACATTATACTCTCCGCCGCCTTCCCATGCGCGGAACGAGCGTGCGGTGCGAATCCGCCCTTCGCCCGGATCCAGGCGAAGCATAACCTCACCCAAAGATACTGCGTCATATCTGCACTCGCTTGCCGGTCTTAAATTCAACTCCATGATACTGTTTCCTCCTCGTAAATTCTTCTATTTTTCATACATTTTAATTTTTTGCTCTCTACAGCTTTTCCTGGAATGCTTGTATCGTTTTTTCTTTAGCACCCCACGTATTTCTCCAGGGTCGCCCTCACCGCTCCGGTTCCAGCAATGAGTTCGCGGAAATAGCCGATCACGGTATCCGCCAGGCCGATCTCATAGAGATCCACGCCAAAGATATCCGTTCTCTCCAGAATCGGTTTTACCTTATCTTCAACGCCATCCGTCTCGCCAAGCTTAATGTCCTTTACATACGGGCACACGACAGGCAGCTGCGGATCCGGGCTGAGCTCGAATTCCCTGCCGGTATCATCCACTCCCATCAGATAACGGAGCCATCCCGCGAGTACAAGCGGGATCAGCTTCAGTTCCTTCACATCAAGCGTATCAGAGCCGGCGTAGGCGGAAATAGTACCGCCAAAGCGAATCGCCAGCTTCTGTGAGGTATCGGTCGCAATGCGCTGCGGCGTATCCGGCATAAACGGATTCGGCAGACGCACATTGATCACTTCACCGATAAACTGTTCCGGATCAAGCAGATCCTGCTTTACAACGACCGGAAGTCCTTCCTGGTAACCGATGGTCTCTACCATTTTTTTCAGAACCGGGTCGCGCATTTCTTCATAGATCCGCTCGTAGCCCAGCAGGCAGCCATAAATTGCCAGTGAGGTATGCAGCGGATTCAGGCAGGTGCAGACCTTCATCTTCTCGACACGGTCTACATTCTCACGGGTCGTATAAATGACTCCGCCCGGTGTAAGGTTCACCTTTCCGTTCGGGAAAGCATCCTCAATCACAAGATACTGGCATTCTTCCGCGTTTACGAACGGAGCCACGTAGGTCTTTTTCGATGTAATAACCGGCTCCAGCTCCTCAAGTCCGTCGTCTGCAAGGATTTTTTCCACATTCGCGTCCGGGCGCGGAGTGATCTTATCAATCATGCTCCACGGGAAACCAACCTTTGTCTTATCGTTGATGTAGTCCGCAAAACCGGCGTCCGCCACGCCATTCTTCACCCACTCCTGCGCAAAGGTATTTATCGCGCCATACAGCTTATCGCCGTTGTGCGAGCAGTTGTCCATGCTCACCATCGCGATCGGCTTCTTCCCGCTCTGGTATCTGGTATAAAGAAGCGCCGCCACCTTTCCTATGTAGCTTGTCGCCTGCTCCGGACCGTTTTTGAAATCTGCCTCAACCGCCGGGAGCGTCTCACCCTTACCATTTACAAGACTGTAGCCCTTTTCGGTAATCGTAAAGCTCGCCATCTTCAGCGAGTCCGCCGTAAATATCTCTTTCAGCCGGGCAAAATCTGCCGTGTTTTCCGGATCCAGTGTCAGGGACTCCACAATACTGCCGACCACCGTCTTCTCCACCGTGCCGTCTACCTTCAGCGTCGCCAGCACACTATAGCTGTCATGCGGAAGATACATTTTTTCAATGATCTCATAATCAAACCCTTCCGCCACGATCAGGCCCGTATCACACTGCCCGTCATTTAAAAGACCCTGCAGCAAATTTGCCTGAAACGCACGGAAAATATTGCCTGCCCCGAAATGAATCCACTCCGGAGTCTCCTTCGTCTTCGCTTTGACCGCTTCCCGGTCAAAGCGGGGAAGCTGATAACCCTTGTCCAGCCATTCCTGGCTATTCTTTAAACCTTCTTCACTTAAGCGCATAATACTGGCTTCCTTTCTGTTTGATGCTGTTCTTCGCCCTAAAAAGCAGGCCACAGACCGTCTGCTCCGCAGACTATATGCCGCTTAGCGCGTCATATATCTGTGGCTGATGGGCGCCTCGCCCATCCCAAATCAGAAATCCAGCCTGTGCGGATAAATCCGCCCATGCTTTCTTTCTGATTTGCTGCTGTTTAAGGCTGGTTATGCAAAGTATTCAGCGGGATACTTCTCGCGGATCTCTTTTTCATCCACAATATACCGCGCCAGATGCTCTTCCATTAATTCCTTTGCCAGAACCTCGTCCCGCCGGCTGACCGCCGCACAGATCAGTTTGTGATCGTTCACGATTTTTAATTCCCTGACTGAATGAAGCGCCATCTCACGGATCCGGTCAAAATGGAGGGAGTAGCTGCTCACCATATTCCAGGTATACATTTTCCCGGCGATCCGGAACAGCTCGCGATGGAATTCATCGTCCAGCCGCATCATTTTTCTTGCGTTCGTCACATTAAATTCCTGAAGAATGATATTTTCCTGCAGGATGCGGACATCATCGTCCGTCGCCCTCCGGCAGGCGAGCTGTACAGCCGCACTCTCCAAAATATTGCGGGTAAACTGTATCTCCTCCGCCAGCTCATAATTGATCCGGCTGATCTGGCTGCCCCGCTGCGGATAGACATCCACCATCTGTGCTTTTGCCAGATCCTGGAGAGCCTCCCGCACCGGTGTGCGGGAAAGCCCCAGCTCAGCCGCCAGGTCTTTCTCACTCACCATACTTCCTGGTGCCAGTTCCAGATGGATAATATTGTCTTTCAATATTCTGAGCGCGTAATCGCGCCCGTTCTCCCCCGCCTGACGCTCTTCTATATACATAACGCCTCCTCAAAGTTGCCACAATACCCGTACAGAATGGCTGTTCACTCCTGCCCTCACCAAATGCAGGGTATGGTCAGCCGCCGTATAGATCGGGCATACGGCAGACGTGGGTTGTTTGCCTCATAACTGTCTTTATGCTCTTCTGGCATTCGGATCCAGGTCAAATCCGAAATAACGCACCGCATTGCCATAGGAAATCCCACGTACAATCTGCTCCAAAGCTACCTCATCATTCGGATATTCGCCGTTCTCTACCCATTTTCCGAGCAGATCGCACAGAATACGGCGGAAATATTCATGTCTGGTATAGGACAAAAAGCTTCTGGAGTCAGTCAGCATTCCAAGGAAATTGCCCAGAAGCCCCAGGTTTGCCAGGGAGATCATCTGATCCGTCATGCCCTGCTTGTGATCGTTGAACCACCACGCGCTGCCCTGCTGAATCTTGCCAATCGCCTCTGTTCCCTGGAAGCAGCCAAGGATTGTGCCAATCGCCGCGTTATCGTTCGGATTCAAGCTGTAAAGGATGGTCTTCGGAAGCTTGTCCTCAACCACCAGCGCGTTCAGGAAATCCGCCAGTTCGGAAGACGGCGCGTAGTTGTTAATGCAGTCCACGCCCGTATCCGGTCCGAGGGATTTGTAAATCAGCTGGTTATTGTCGCGCTTCGCACCGTAATGGAGCTGCATTGCCCAGTTAAACTCATGGTAAAGCCTGCCCATCTCCAGCATAAAGGCGGTCTTAAACTGAATCTCTTCCGCGCGGGTAACAGCCTCGCCGTTCAGGCGTTTTGTGAAAATCGCGTTCACCGTCTCCGCTGACGCCGGCGCATACATCACATACTCCAGACCATGGTCAGAAACACAGCAGCCTCTTGCTGCGAAATACTCCATACGAACCCTCAGCGCCTTTACCAGATCCTCAAATGATGAAATCTCCAGCCCGCTCACTTCGGCAAGCTTTGCAATGTAGTCAGCGTAATCCGGTTTCTCCAGGTTCATCGCCTTGTCCGGACGCCATGCCGGGAGCACCTGCACCTCGAAGGTCTCATCCTTCGCGATCATGTCATGCCATTCCAGCGTATCCACCGGGTCGTCGGTCGTGCAGATCAGAGTCACGCCAGAACGGCGGATGATGTTGCGGACACTCATATCGTCCTGATGCAGCGCCTCATTGCAGAGATTCCAGACCTCTTCCGCAGTCCGTCCATTCAAAGAACCATAATATCCAAAATACCGCTGCAGCTCCAGATGGCTCCAGTGGTACAGCGGATTGCCGATCGCTTTTTCCAGCGTCTCCGCCCATTTCTGGAATTTCTCGCGGTCAGTTGCGTCGCCGGTGATGTACTTTTCCTCGATACCGTTCGAACGCATCTGTCTCCATTTGTAATGGTCGCCGCCCAGCCATACCTGCGTGATATTGTCAAACTTGCGGTCCTCCGCAATCTCGCGCGGATTGATATGGCAGTGGTAATCCAAAACCGGCGTCGTCTCCGCATACTCGTGAAACAATTTCTGCGCAGTTTCCGTTGACAGCAGAAAATCCTTATCCATAAATGCTTTCATTTTAAGTTTTCCTCCATTTTCGTTACCGGTATTCCTGTCTTCGCTTCGACCGGTCTTACTTCCGGTTCGACTTCTCGATGGCTTCCCAGAGTCCGTTCAGATAAGTCGCGCCCAGCGCGCGGTCATACAGGCCATATCCCGGCATCGCTACTTCGCCCCAGATCATACGTCCGTGATCCGGGCGGATCGGGCCGTCAAATCCAATATCATACAGTGCTTTCATAATCTCATACATATCAAAGCTGCCATCTGCGGACAGATGCGCCGCTTCCTCGAAATCGCCCGGATAATTGTGCTGCAGGTTCCTCACATGCGCAAAATGAATCCTGCCCTTCAGCGCGCGAATCATGCCCGGAAGATCATTGTCCGGATTCGTGCCGTAGGAGCCGGAGCAGAAGGTCACACCGTTGTGCGGGTTGTCTACCATGCTCATCATCCGCTGAAGATTCGGAAGATTGATGATAATCCTCGGAAGCCCAAATACGCTCCACGCCGGGTCGTCCGGGTGAATCGCCATATTGATATCGTATTTATCGCAGACCGGCATAATCGCCTCGAGGAAATACTTCAGGTTTGCGAACAGCTTTTCATCATCCACATCCTTATACAGCCGGAAAAGCTCTTTCACACGCTCCATGCGCTCCGGCTCCCAGCCCGGCATCACGAAGCCGTTCGTATCGCCCGCGATGGACTCAAACATCTTCTCCGGATCCAGCTGATCTACAGTCTCCTGATGGTAAGCCAGCACCGTCGAGCCATCGTAGCGCACCCGCGCCAGCTCAGTTCTCGTCCAGTCAAACACCGGCATGAAATTGTAGCATACCATGTGAATGTCTTCCTGTCCCAGCTTCTCCAGTGTCTTAATATAATTGTCGATATACTGATCGCGGTCCGGCGAACCGATCTTGATCGAATCATGAATATTCACACTCTCAATACCGGAGATATGCAGGCCGCTTGCCTCCACCTCTTCTTTCAGCGCATGAATCTCCTCTTTGCTCCACTCATCACCCGGAGCGGTTTCATATAGGGTCGTAATCACACCCTTTACGCCCGGAATCTGCCGGATCTGCTGTAAAGTCACAGAATCCGACTTGCTGCCATACCAGCGCAATGTCATTTCCATAGTAAATGCACTTCCTTTCCTAATTATTCGGACAGAAAAACGCCTCTCACTGCCTGTCGCCCGTCTGCTGACATTCTCCTGCCCCTGTCATTTGACTGCTCTCCAGAGCCGCACACCCTCATCTGCTATTCGCTCACGCCACTCTGGTCAGTACAGACATGATACCTCTTTTCTCCCGGAATATCTACCCACATATTGCTTTTATAAGGGCAAAACAGGCACCACCGGTTATACGCTGCGAGGCTTATTCCACACAGGAAAGCTTCCGCGGCGTTCATTCCGAAGCGATAAAATCTTCCCGCATCGGCGCAAACACATCCAGAAGTACCCCTTTTTCCAGGCAGACACAGCCGTGCTCAATCCCGTTCTTTTTCAGCAGACTGTCACCTGCCCTTACAACTCGCTTCTCTCCATTAATCTCAAACTCGAACGCACCGCTGATGATATAGGTAATCTGGGTATGCGGATGATGGTGCAGCGCTCCTACAGCGCCCACTTCAAAGTGATTTTCCACGATCATCACTTCATCCGTATAAGCAAGGATTCTCCTCACCACGCCCGGACTGGTCTCCTCGGCATCGATTTGCCCATATTCATTCCAGATTCTGTCTTTTACTGGTTTCATTTTTTATTCTCCCTGATTTTAGCACGATAAGCCGTCTATCGTTTCTTTTTATCCGGTTTTTTCCCTTCGGAAGTATAGACATGGCTCTTCACATAATCGTAAAATTCCTCTTTTTCTTTGCCAAGCACCCGATCCGTCAGCATATATCCATGTCCGCCCCCGGTAAACAGGATAATCATATTGCCTTCCCTTTTCGCGCCCTTTACCTTGTTCCACGGAATCAGCTCATGCTTTCCTTCCAGCGTCACATAAATGCCCGGCTCTCCAAACGCCAGCTCCGTACCCTGCGGGGTCGCCTTCGCCTGTGATTTCGCCTGTATCCAGACCGCAAGAGGATGAAAAACCGGAATCAACAGAACAAAAGCCACGAGAAATACCCGCACGTTCACATTCACTTCCCCCCAGAACCGCACCATCAGCGCAATCGCCGCCCCAAACAGCACGAGATTGCATACGCCAATCATGGAATGATAGGTGTGATACATCGATAAAAGCCAATAGTCCAACGCACGGACTTCACTTTTGTAACGGTAAGTCATGTACTCGCTTCCTTATAATAATAAATAGATTAAATGTCCCGCCCATCCCGAAAGAATCCGCTAGCCCATTGCGGATAAATCCGCATGGGCTTTCGGCCGTGTCATAAGGGATCCACCGGCAAGCCGGTCCCCCTTATGACATATTTCGCTGCTGCTCGGAACTGGTGTATCACATGAACAGGTTCGGCAGGAGCATGCTGACCTGCGGGATGAAAGTTACCATCAGCAGCACAACAATCATGCATACATAGAACGGCAGAGTTGCCTTTACAACTTTTTCCATCTTTACTTTGCCGACTGCGGAGCCGATGAAGAGCACGGAACCTACCGGCGGGGTCAGAAGGCCGATGCCGCAGTTCAGAACGATCATGATACCGAACTGGATGGAACCGATGCCGATGGACTGTGCGATCGGAAGAAGGATCGGGGTCGCGATCAGGATGATCGGAGCCATATCCATGATGCAGCCAAGGAACAGCAGGATCAGGTCGAGCAGAAGCGCAATAATAATCGGGTTGTCTGTCAGGCCAATTACTGCGTTTGCCACTAAGGTCGGCACCTGCAGCAGGGTCAGGCAGTATCCAAATACGCTGGAGGTCGCGATCAGAATCAGAACGATCGACAGTGTATCAATGCAGTTTTCCAGTTCTTTCCATACACCCTTCCAGGTCAGGCCGCGGTATACGTAGACGCTGACAATCAGGCTGTAGATAACCGCGATGGCGGCGGACTCGGTAGCGGTGAACCATCCGAGAACAACGCCTACTACTACGATGATAATCGCCAGAAGCGCCCAAATGGAAATAAAGAACTGCTTTACCAGACGCTTCAGACTGAAGGGAGAACCCTTCGGATAATTTCTTCTCTTGGAAATAATATAAGAACCAACCATCAGAGAAACCGCCAGCAGCGCGCCCGGAAGATAACCGGCCAGGAACAGGCTGCCTACGGAAACACCGCCCGCTGACATCGCGTAAATAACCATATTGTGGCTCGGCGGAACCAGAAGACCCTCGCAGGAAGAAGTAATCGTAACTGCAACAGAGAAATCGTCGTCATAGCCCTGATCCACCATCATCGGGATCAGAATACTTCCCAGAGAAGCGGTGTCCGCAGCCGCGCTGCCGGAAATGCCGCCAAAGAAATAAGACGCCACGATGTTTACCATCGCCATGCCGCCCGTCATCCATCCTACGATGGTGTCGGCCAGCGCTATCAGTTTTTCCGAAATACCTCCGGAACCCATCAGGCAGCCCATCGTGATAAAGAATGGCACGGCCATCAGGCTGAAGGAGTTAATACCCTTGACCATCTGCTGGCAGAGTGTGGTAAACGGAAGTCCCTGATACCACAGGCAGAGAAGGGATGCGATCGCCACTGCGTACGCAATCGGGAAACGCAGGATGATCATCACTAGAAAGCTAATCAGCAAAATCATAATTGCTACTGTCTGTGTACTCATGCTTTTTTCTCCTCCTCTCCGAATCCGCAAAGCGCTTTTACATGATTGTAAATCACTTCCAGTTCAAAAACAATCATGGCAATACCGGCTACCGGCACCGGGAAATACAGCCAGAAGCGGGACAGCCATGGCATACTGACGTAAGTACCCTTCGAGCCGATCGTCATCGCGTATTTCATGCCGACCGTCAGCATAATAAATCCCAGGATCAGAACAGCGATGTCCGACACGAAATCCAGCACATGCACCGCAGCCTTCGGCAAATAATTATCCAGCGCAGTCATACGGATGTGTGCGCCGCGGCGGATCGCCAGCGCGGCGGAAAGCACCGCCATATACGCCATAAAGGTCAGCACAACCTCCTCTGTCCAGGATGGATCCGGAATGAATGAAATATAACGTCCCGCCACACTCATACTGGTGATCAGGATATCGCCGACCAGTAATATCTTACAGATAAATAAAACAACCTTGTAGGTAATATCAAATACCGGTTTGATTTTGTCCACTTTCTGAAAGAAAGTCTCCATAGAACTCCCTCCTAACTTTTGTTATGTATGCGAAAGGGCGCGCCGGCTGGCTTTCCAGCCGCGCCCGCGCGCCCTTCATAAATCCATTCATGCAACTGAGAAGGTGCTATTCAGTTACCGCTTCAAGGCATTACTCCGCCTCATCCGCAAAGTCAAGAAGCTGCTGATACAGATCCTCCTGACCCTCGATGTTCTCCGCTACCAGATCAGCAACCGCTTCCTGCCACGGAGTCAGATCATCAACCTCAACTACATTCACGCCAGCCTCGATGAGCTCTGCAAGAACCTCATCCTCAGCGGACTGGGAAATCTCACGGCAATAATTCGACGCATACTCACCAGCCTCCGTAATGATCGCCTGCTGCTCTTCGGTCAGAGAATTCCACGCATCGTCGGTCATAACCACCTGAACCGCGCCAAGGGTATGTCCGTCAAGAATCAGGTTCGGCGCTACCTCCGGGAACGCGTTCGACTGATAGTTCGCAATCGGCTGCTCCGCCGCGTCAACAACGCCCGTCTGCAGTGCGGAATACAGCTCTGTGAAGGATACAACTGTCGGGGAAGCGCCAAGGCTCTCTACCAGACCATTCATGATCGCGTCGTTTGACACACGGATCTTCATGCCGGCAAGATCCTCAATACCGGAAACCTCATCCACTGTGAAGAAATGACGGAAACCTTCCTCGCCATAGAACAGACCGCGGATACCTGTGCCATTCTCTACCGGCTCAAGCAGGAATTCCTGTGCAAGGTCGGATGTAGCGAACGCCCAGAAATGCTCTCTGCTCTCAAAAGTGTACGGCAGGGACAGAAGCATGGACTTCTCTCCGCCATAGCTGGTCAGCGCGAACGCGGAGATACGGGAAATATCAATCGTGCCGCCGCCGCCAAGCATCGTATCCAGAACATCCTCTTCAGCGCCAAGCACGCCGCTGAACATGATATTGATCTGCATGGAGCCATCAGACAGCTCCGCTACCTTATCAGCAAACGCCTGATCCATCTGTCCTACAATCGTGTCAGCCGGGTTTACTTCCGCCATCGTAAGCGTCACATCCGCTGCGGACGCCGTCAGCGGTCCAACTGCAGAAACTGCCATCGCCGAAACCATACCCGCTGCGGAGCCCTTCAGGAAATCTCTTCTTGTGATTTTTTTCATTATCGTTTCCTCCTTAATATAACGTTCCGGGACAATCCCCAAGATGAGTTTATTTTATCACTGGTATACTAGCTTATCAATTGTCGCCTTTTCACAGTTTTTTCACGATTTTTTTGTGCAAATATTCCATCATTTCCCTCTAATTCATTTTTCTTTTGACAATGTTAAATAATTATCATTTTCTGTGTTTCAAAATAACGCACAAAAGTAAACTGTTT
>JAJPXX010000175.1 GCA_021205225.1 Lachnospiraceae bacterium | reverse complement strand
AACAAGTGCCAGAGCCATAACAGTGCTCGGCAACGCCGGCTTCACGGCTTCCTCCCCCAAAGCTGACACCACCAGCAGGAGGAGAAAATACAGGATTCCGGTCAACAGTCCCCACAAAAATTTGCGCTGTCCTGCCTTTCTCCCGCAATACCATCCGCCGATAAAACAGGACAGCACATAAATCACCAGAATTCCAATCTCCGTCTTTCCCGCGTCCAGTTGTAACTTCAGAAGCAGGAACGCGAATCCAAGAAGTAATACAATGGTTGCAAAAAAGCAATGGCAAGAGCTACTGCTGCTCTTCCGATTGTTTTTCCCTGTCCGCGAAACATTTCCATTTTCCAATCTCCCTGCGTTTTGCTTTTCCGAGCTGCCGCTTTTTGCTGTTGCCTGCAACCCGACCATACACTTGCTGCGAAGTACTGTTCTGAATAGACAGTTACTGAAAACGTATATTATTTTAAAATATAGACGCGGTTTTTTATAAACTTTTTCTTTGTCTGTGAAGTTGTCGGACAATTACGAATTTTCATCGGAAACAGCCTGAACGAGTCCTGAATCGTCCAAAACCCGGCACCAGTAGCCAAATTTTCGTCCACAACTGCGTAATCCTGACAGTTTAAACCGGTCATAACCAAAGGTATGGGCTACATATTCTTCCTGCTGGCTGCGCAGCCCTGGCACGCCGACCACATAGTGTCCGTCCTTTGCCCTGCCCAGCAAAAGATGACGATACAGATAATAGCCATGCTGCAAAAAGTTGCTTCTTCCCACCTGCCAGCCTTCCTGCTGAAGAGGCAGCAAATCACAAAGTTTAATCTGCACACAGTCAAAAAATTCATCATCCTCAAAGGGACGAAATGGCTGCCGTCCCCGCAGCAGGGTTTCGGCCGGGTTCTCTTCGTGAGGTCGTGCCGGCATCTTGGGCAGAGCTGTTTCCGGCGTCGGTATTTTGGGCGGAGCTGTTTCCGGCATCGGCATCTCGGGCGGAGCTGTTTCCGGCATCTCGAAGGGTTCCCGCACAGGCATTTCCGGTACTGGCTCCTGCGTCTCTATCTCCGCTCCCGGTTCCTGCATCTCCTGCATTGGCATTGCTGGTTCTGGCTGTACCGACATCTCAGACGGTATCTGCACAGATACCTCCGCTCCTGAAATTCCTGGCTTTTCCGGCAGAAGCCGATTCGGCACCTCGGACGATGTCTCCCCCGGCGCCCCGGATGGTATCGGCGTTTCAGATACCGCCTGCACTGGCGCCTCTGACTCCGTCTCCCGCAGTTCTGCCGATTGTTCTTCTGAAAACTCCCGGTGTGTCTCCGCTTCTGCCTGCCCTCCAGGGCTCTCAGCCACAAAGCGGTCGATCTCCACTGGTTCATCATCCCATACGGTCAGAAACACTCTTCCATCTCCGCTCTGAATCCGGATACCGGTCATCTGATCAAAATAGAATTTTCCGGAAGCGACCGGCACATCCGCGCGCCATGCCCATTCTTCCGGGCCATGCTGATCCGTACTCATAATTCCCAGCAGGAATTCCGGCTGATACCCCTGCTCACGAACAAAACCGTATACCCGCACGGGCGGTTCCGGTGCATCCGGAAGAGTCAGGCGAAAAAGAATTCTCCACATTCCATTGCGCAGCTCCACCTTGGCAAATCCCGCATTTCCCTGCTTCTTTCCGTCTATGTACTCATAAAAGTATGCGACAAACCGCCTGTATTCTGGCATAAAAAAACCTCCCCGCTTGCATTTTCTATTTTGCAATCGTTATTTTTCAGTCAGCAAAGTAAAACGACTTACGTCGTTTACTATAGCAAATCACAGCTGACGCTTCCAATTGCAATATATGCGGAAAGGTTTCCCTATTATGCACACAGACGCATACGGATTTTTCCATGTTTTTTAACTAATCTGCCACCTGACGTGGCTTCCGCTCTCGTCTTTGGTGACGACCAGCTGGTCGTCAATTTCCTGTTTCAGCTCTGTCACATGAGATATAATTCCAATTAAACGATCGCCTCCTGCCATTTCCTGCAGGACGCGGACAGCCTGTCCTCTCGAATGCTCGTCAAGGGAGCCAAAACCTTCGTCAATAAACATCATGTCCAGATGAATGGCGGCTGTGCTTTGCTGAATCTGATCAGCCATTCCCAATGCCAGGGAAAGTGCGGCCATGAAGGATTCGCCGCCGGAAAGAGTGCGGATTTCGCGCTCTCTGCCGGTCACGGCAGAATAAACCATCAGGTCGAGGCCACGGTTTTTCCCCTTACCTGCCTTTTCTGCGTCCACCATACGCAGTTCGAACTGGCCGCCGGACATTTCCAGGAAACGGCGGTTGGCCGCGCGAAGAATTCTTTCCATATAATAACGCTGCACAAATGTTTCCAGATCCATCCGGCTGTCCGTGACATTGCCGGATACCAGACGGTAAAGGGTATCCAGACGGGTATGCTCCTCTACAATCCGCCTCCGGTCGCCCAGCTGCGATGCAAGTGTTTTTCGGATGCGTTCATCCGTCTGTGTATTTTCCCTGATTCCGGCAAGCTTTTTTTCTGCCTCAGCTGTAAGGCGCTCCGCTTCCCGCAGCTCTTTTTCCAAAAACTCCGTGATCGGCTTAGACCGACCGCCAATGGCTTCCTTCGCTGACTCCATCCGGCTTGCTGCCGAAATCATTCTCTGCGTATGCCGCTCGATCTGTTCCCGCAGCGCCGTTTCCTCTTCTGGCGTATGCTCCGCAGCCAGCGCCTGCCACTGTGCCTCTCTCAGCTTTTTTCGCTCCATGCAGGCATCATAGGCTTCCCGCCGCTCCCTGCGCAATGCTTCCTGCCCCGGCAGCTCCTCCGTAACCTTTTTAATCAGGGCTGCCGTATGATCTCTTCCTTCTCTTGCTTTTTTTGCCAGCTCAAAGGCGTCACTGCTGGCCGCTTCCTGCTTCTTCAGTGCGGTTTTCGCCGCGCGAAGCTTGCTCTTTGCCTCGTCTTCTGTACGAAATGCACCGGATTCATCCAGAGTTTCCCGCTTCTTTACGCTGCCCTCCAGCGCCGCCTGGGCTTTGGCAAACGCAGTTTTGGCTTCTTCCGCTGCTTCGCGCAGTTTCCTTTTTCTCTCATCGATTCCCAAAAGCTGCTGACGAACCTTTTCCAGCAGAGACACCTGCTTCTCCAGCACAGCTTTTTCCTCACTGAACTTCTGCTGCCAAAAGGCAATCTGTTCTCCTGCCCATTGGAGCACCTGCCGTGTCTCCTGCTGTTTTGGTACATTACCCAGGGGCAAAGCCAGTACATCCCCCATATCAGCGACTGCCACTTCTATGTCCTGCCGAAGCTTCGAAAGCTCCCGCGCCAGAGATTCCTGTTTTTCTTTCAGAAGCTCGTTTGCGGACTGCACTGCCGCTGCAAGCGCCTGCTGGCGTTCTCCCTTATCGCTTGCATCACGCTCCAGCTCACCGAGCGTCTCCTGCGTCACAGCCTCCATACTGCTGCTACAGTAAATTTGCCTTTCGCAAAGTGGTGAAATCCGTCTGAAAGGTGCCGGATGCTCCAGTGAACCGCAGACCGGACAGGGCTGACCGTCCCTGAGCTCTTGCGCAAGGAGTCCCGCCTGTTCACTCAAAAACACACTCCGGTTTTCCTCATACCATTCCCTGGCATTCCTGTAAGCCTCATCCGCTCTCCGGTACTGTTCTTTCAGATCCGCACATTTTTTCTCCTGTGTCTCTACATTTTTCTGAAGGCGAATAACATCCTTTCGTTTCTCCGCTATACGGGCAAAGTCTGACTCGTGCCCCGCGCAGCGGACAAGCTGTTTCGGTGCATCGCCAAGCTCACGCTCTTCTTCACGCCACGTCCGCTCCTGCATTTCCAGTTTTTCCAGATCCTCCTGATTCTCCGACGCTTTCTTTTGTGCCGCTTTCAGCGCTTTTTCCCGTTCCTTTATTTCCGCGTCTGCCTCCGCAATTTTCCGGAAAACCTCTAATGCCCGTTTCACGCGCTCCTCGATCCGCGCCGTTTCCGCCTGCTGCTGTTCCAGTTTCTGCTTTTGCAGCTCCTGCTGCTGCTCCATTTCCCGCAAATGTGCTTCCTGCGCAGGCAGCGCTTCCTGAAGCTTTTCCAGATTCTCTTTCGATAAAGTAACAGTGCGCACAGCATCCGAATATCTCTGATATTCGCTTCGAATCTCATACGCGGCGCGCAGCTGCTCCGCCAAAGTCCGCGCTTTGGCTATTTCTTTCTCCTGTGCTTCACACTCAGCCAGGTCTTTTTGCGCCATTTCCAGCTGTTCATAAAGCTTCGCCAGATTCTGCGCCCCCGTATAAGCGTCCCGCTTCCCGTTCTGCCGCGACTGTGCCTCGCCATATTCCGCTTTCGCCATTTCCAGTTCCTTTTCCAGATATCTGCAAAGCTCCTCCAGAGCCTCCAGAAACGGTTCCAAAACCGTCATTTCCCCCTTCGCAATCTGCTTTTTCAACTGATCGGTTTCCGCGGCTTTCTCATAGGATTCCGGAATCCGGATCTGTTCTGTCTGCATCTGGCAAATCATACGGATCCGGCCGATCTCTTTTTCCTTTTCTTTCTTGCGGTTCGCCAGCTCTTCCTCAATCCTCTGATACAAATCCGTATGGAAAAGCTTCCGGAAAATAATCTTTTTCTCATCCGATTTCGCGCGCAGCAGCTCCATAAACTCCCCCTGCGCGATCATGGCCACCTGCATAAACTGCGCCTTGGTGAGCCCGACAATTTCCTCTAATTTTCGATCCGTCTCCTTTGCCGGATAATCCGTCCCATCCGGCATCGTCAGCGACACACTTCCGGTCACCTCGCGCGTAGCCAGGCCTTTCCCCGCTCCGCGGGTCAGCAGGCGCAGATGCCGCGGCACTCGGCGCACGGTGTAAACCGGTGTCTCATATCCACAAGCTTCTCCGGCACCGTCAAGCGCAGGGCGATTCTTCCGCGCGGCGCGTTCTGCCCTCGCCGGATTCCTCAGAGCTTCCCCGATATCTCCCCCTTCGGAAAACGTCAGTTCCACAAACGGCTCCTGATCGAAGGGCGTAAACTGACTTTGCAGCACAACTCCTTCTTTTTTATTGACAGATGAACCAGTCTCCCCGTAAAGCGCAAATACGATGGCGTCAAATATCGTCGTCTTGCCCGCGCCGGTATCCCCCGTAATCAGAAACAGGTTCTGATTCAAACCATCAAAACGGATCGTGGTCAGATTGCCATAAGAACCAAATGCCCGCATGGTAAGCTTAATCGGACGCATTTCACCCCACCTGCCTTTCCTGCACCGTGCGGATCACGTTCTTCAGAATTTCTTTCTCCGCCTCATCAGCATCCTTTAAAAATGCGCAGCACAGCTCATACGGATCCATATCTTCCTCCACATAGCGTTCCGCGTTATAGTCTGCCGCACGCACACGCTCCCGGCGAATCTCCAGCAGATTCGGGAACGCCAGACGCAGCCGCTCCTGCATATCAATCACTTCCAAATCCGTCTTGTCCGTCAAAATCACCGTAACATAATCGGAGCTTGCCTGACGAAGCACCTCCACCAGTGGCCCTTTGATGATCCGAACCTGCCGCAGTGGGATGAGCGAGAGAACCGTTATTTTCAAGTCCGCATCTTCCCCTTCGCTCCCAATACATTTCGCTCCAAGCTCTACCATCACTATGCCCTTCGTCTGTCCGGCTTCGCTGACAGAACAGGCAAGGGGCGTTCCACAATAGCGGAAGCGCTCATTTCCCACCTTCATTGGCTTATGAATATGGCCGAGAGCCGCGTAATCAAAACGCTCCAGAACATCAGCGGTAATTGCGTCAATATTACCAACCGTCGAAATCTCCGAATCCATGCGTTCTACATCCTCCGCGGCTACGCCCTTCGGCAGGTAGAACTGATGGCTGACCAGTACATTCCGCTCACTCTGGTCAATCGTTTCCCGCGCGATCAGCCGACGCAGAGATTCATTGTAAGAAAAGTTATTTCCATTCTCATCAACACCGACCACCCCTTTTACCATAGATGGCTTTACAAAGGGAAGCAGGTAAAAATTTACCTTCCCATATGCATCCGTACAGGTTACCTTCTCTATATATTCTGTCTCCGTCCGCGGCGGCTGTCCCACCATATAGAGATTCTGCCGGGAAAGAACACTCCGGAAACAATTGACCCGCGGAGCGCTGTCATGATTTCCGCCGATCATCATAATCACCGCGGACGGCACCGCCTTCGTCAGTTCACTGATAAAACGGTCGAACACCTCCACAGCCTCTGCGGAAGGCACTGCCTTGTCATAAATATCTCCGGCAATCACAATCGCGTCCGGCTGCTCCCGTCCGGCGTTTTCCGTGATCTGCCGCAAAATATATTCCTGATCCTCCCGCAAATCCCGGTTCATCAGCTTCAGGCCGATGTGCAGATCCGATAAATGAAAAAATTTCATATACGCCTCCCCGCCGATACAGCTGTTCCTTCATCCTCTTGTCCTAAACGACCATGAAGCTGTGATCCTACAGACAAAAATACTTTTTTGATCTATATCTGTTCCTCTAAATAACCTGTTTTTTGCACCAGTCTTCCATTCCATCGTACCTGGTATTTTCTATAAGCAGATGATTTGATATCATGCGTTACACATTTGTTCGCGACAATTCTGTAATATATGTTATATACAGTCAGTTCATTATGCAGGACGTTTTCCGTTCTGTCTAACTGCTCTGCCGCCTTAATCAAATCAGAAGCCTTTAGTTCAATCAGGTAAGCATTCTTCTTATCTTCATTGATCAACAGAAAATCACATCGGACGCCATCTCTGATAACAATTCCATCTATCTGGTATTGAGTAACATAGTTTTTATCTCTGTTAATCGCTTTATGGTATTGCGGTTTTCCCTTGTCTCTTGATACAATTTGGCTCGCATTTTCAACACACAGAGATTGATAATTCTTCAAGGGCATTCCAATCACGCTCCCTCTTCATCCATGTTTTGTATTTCCAGTAATTTTCCAAAATCATCATTAATAACACTGGAAATCCCATCAATCCGCTCATTTTGAATCATGTGTATCTCAGAATCCATACAGTTTTCTATCTTTCCTTCTTTTACAAACCAGGAATCGAAATCTTTCTCATCCAGCCAAAGATTTTGAGAGATGATTTTGTCAGCCTTTTCCGCGTACCCCTCCTTTAATGTATTCGCATACAATAAATTGTTAAGCGTCCCCAAAACGTACGGACTATGTGTTGTCATAACTACAGAATGTCCGCAATTACTTACAAGCGCGATCAATTCTGTAATATATTTTTGTGACTCTGGGAACAGATTTGATTCCGGCTCCTCTATAATAAACAACACCTTTTTATTCCCAAGCAAATAATAATAAAGCAAATTCAAAATCCATACACTTTCCTGCTGTCCAGAAGAAGCAAAACTAAGCTTTACACATTCACCATTTTCCAGAACAATATGTTCTTCCCCATCCTCATAAGAATAATCACCACGCAATATTTTTTTCATTAATATCCGCGCATCTTTTCCGGCAATAGAATATTTTTTCCAGACGTTAGCCTGGCTTTGGTGCAATAAATTACTATAGCTTTTCAATCTTTGCATTTTATCCGAGAATAGTGGTTTCAGGACCAGGATCCTCTCAATAAAATCTTTTGTACAAATGTCAAGCGAACGTTTTTGGCTGTCGTCCATTGTTGCGTAGATATAGCTCAGTTGTTGAGACAGCAGAGTGAGTATACTGCGCCCCGCCGGAATAAATACAACTGAATACACATCATCAAACAAGTTCTCCATCTCTTCTCTAAATAGGTTTTCCTCATTCTCAGGAATCCCTAAAGAAGTCGCCGCAAAACATGAATTATGATCTGTCAAAAATTTTTCCAGTTCATTGCTAAAGATTACTTCTATATAATTCTGGTTTTCTTCCCTTACATTATTGTGAAGTAAAACTTTTATCGAACATTTTTCCGTATAAGCATATTCCATGCTTGTCTTTGCATACGTATTAGAAGATGCGCCAAATGTACGAAGGAATTTTTCACCTAAATAATTTTTCACCTCGTCTGTTAAGTCGATTCCCTGTGATGTACGCTGTTTTTTTGCAAAGCCGTTTGCCTGGCTTATATTGAAAGCCCGTTTTTTTGCAAGCAGTAAAATATCGTCTTTTACGGTGCGAAAATAGTAAATTGCCTTTGCAATTGTACTTTTTCCAGATGCCTGAAATCCCGTAAATGTCATAAACTTTGAACATTCCAATTCACAATATTCAATCGGTCCTAATTGATTTATCACCAACCGATGCATAGTCTGCCCCCTCATACATAATATATAGTAAACGACGTAAGTCATTTTACTTTACCAGCAAAATCGCGCCACAGACCGTGCCATCACACAACCACGGCATTTCTGCACAACACAGATCACTTTTTTGCAATTGAATAGCAACCCTGCTACGCGATTTCTCCCTCATACTGGCTCTGATACAGTCTCCAGTAATATCCTTTCTTCGCCATCAGTTCCTCGTGGCTGCCCGCCTCCAGGATGTGATTTCCATCCACGTAAAAGATACGGTCCGCATTGCGAATCGTGGAAAGACGATGCGCGATGGTGAAGGACGTCCGTCCGCGCAACATGGTCTCGATACCTGATTGTACCAGTCTTTCCGTGTGAGTGTCAATGCTGGAAGTCGCTTCATCCAGGATCAGAATGCGCGGATTCGCAATCATCGTGCGCGCAAACGCCAGCAGCTGACGCTGGCCGACAGAAAGCTGACCGCCGCGCTCACTAATCACAGTATCATAGCCATTTTCCAGCGCCATGATAAAATCATGCGCGTTGACTGCCTTCGCCGCCGCAATCATCTCCTCATCCGATACCTCTTTCGCAGAACCTGTTTCCCCTGGCAAATCACTCTGCCGCCCATAGCAGAGATTTTCGCGTATCGTGCCGGTAAACAGAAATGTGTCCTGCGTCATCATGCCGACCTGGGAGCGCAGGCTTTTCAGCTTCACATCCCGGATATCCTGCCCGTCAATTCTCACACACCCGGAGACTACATCGTAAAAGCGGCCAATCAGATTTACAATCGTCGTCTTGCCAGCCCCCGTCGGTCCGACGAGGGCAATGCGCTCGCCCGGTTTTACGGTAAAGCTGACATTGGAAAGTACTGACTTTTCCAGAGCGTCAGAATAAGCAAAGCTCACATTTTCAAAGCACACTTCTCCCTGCACCGGCGGCAACTCTTTTGCCCCTTCATGGTCGGTGATATCCGCAGGTGTGTCCAGGATATCAAAAATCCTCTCCGCAGCGGAGATATTTGTAACGATTTTGTTGTAAAAGCTGGCAAGGTTCCGGATTGGATTCCAGAACATGCCAAGATAAGTAGAAAAAGCGATGAAGGTTCCGACCCCAATGCGGTCGCCGCCCACCACACGCAGCCCGATAAAATACAGCAGAAAGCTCCCCGCGCCCCAGGCAATCTCTACAAATGGTCCAAACAGATCGCCAATCCGCACCGCGGCAATCCAGCTGTCTGAAAACTCGGTCGCACTGCTGTCAAACTCCTCCTGTTTTTCCCGTTCTGCATCAAAGCTCTGAATCAGCCGGATGCCGGAGATGCTCTCATGGATCAGCGCATTCAGGTTCGAACTCTTTTTCCGATGAATCTGCCAGCGCTTATGTTCAACAGTCTGGATCGCGAACATACAGCCGAACAGCACCGGCAGCATCACCAGCGCCGCCATCGCCAGCATCCAGTTTTTAACCAGCATGATCACTGCTACACCGATCAAAGTCAGCAAATCCGGAAAAAGCTTGGTCACACTGTCACTCAATACCTCTTTGAGGGAATTGACATCCCCGACCACCCTGGAGAGAATTTTCCCGGTCGGCCGGCTGTCAAAAAACCGCAGGCTCAGCGTCTGCAAATGCTCATAAAGACTGCCCCGGATCGTCAGAAGAATGCGGTTCGTGATGTCCTCCATTTTGACCATCCACCGCCTCGTGCAAACCAGATACACGACATACGCCAGAAGCGCAATAACCGCCAGACGCAGCAGTCCCCGCACATCCGAGTTCGCCACACAGGTATCCACCGCGTACTCGATCAGCAGCGGAGAGCCGAGCGTCACCGTCAGCGTAATCAGCAACAAAAGCATAATTTCAATCAATTCTTTTTTATAGGAAAGAAGATAACAGTACAGGCGCAGCAGGGTATCCTTTTTTGAACCCTCGCGGACTGTCTCATCCTCTCTCGCTGTATTAATGGCCATATTTTTCCTCTTTCTCCCGCCGTCACGTAACGCAAATATAATGATAGCAGATATCCAATCTATTTTCACAATTATTCAGGTTCAAAGCAAACACTGGCGCTCATCAGCTTTCAGATATATCACATAAACCGCAAGCTGCGCCATGTCCATCAGCGGATATTATCCGGCATCAGCCGTCGCCCATCGCGTAGCGATTTCCATTGGCGATGGCGTCCTGGCAGGTGCGGCGCCAGCCGCGCGTGCCGTTTCCTCATACTGCACCTTCCACGTCTCATAGTAGCGCCCCTTTGCCCGCATGAGTTCCTCATGCGTCCCGCGTTCCGCGATTTGCCCGTTCTCCAGTACAATAATCTCGTCCGCATGGCGAACCGCTGATATCCGGTGCGCGATAATAATTTTCGAAGACGGCAGATTCTCACTCAGATTATGCCACACCAGGCGCTCCGTCTCCATATCCAGCGCGGAGGTCGCATCGTCCAGCACCAGCACCGGCGCCTTCCGCGCGAGCGCCCGCGCAATACTGATGCGCTGCTTCTGCCCGCCGGAAAGACCGACGCCTCGCTCTCCGATCACAGTATCCGCCTTCTGACTCAGCTGGTCTACAAACTCTGCCGCGCCAGAGCGCTCCAATGCCCACGCAACAGTATCGTCCTCTATTTCCTGACGCCGTCCGATACGAATATTTTCCTTCACAGAGTCCGAAAACAGAAACAGCTCCTGCGGAACCGCCGCCATGGAAGCGCGCAGCTGAGAAAGCGGAAGTGTCCGGATATCCACACCATCCAGAAGAATCCGCCCTTCCGTCACGTCATAAAAACGCTGAAGCAGGTTCACCATCGTCGTTTTTCCGGCGCCGGTCATTCCCATAATGCCGAGTGTCTGTCCTGGCTTGAGGCTCAGATTGATGTCATGAAGAATCTCTTCGTTTGCAGGACGCAGGTCTGCTTCTTTCATCGAAAAGCTGACATGCTCAAACGTAATCTCCCCTTTTACCTCCGGCAGCGGCCGCGCGTCTGGCGCTTCGGTCAGACTGGCCTGCGCATCCGCTACCTTCCGCATCTTTTTCCAGGAAGCCACGGCTGCCGCAATATCATTGCTCAACCAGCCAACACACTCCATCGGCCAGATGATTTCATTCGCATACTCCAGAAACGCACCCAGGCCGCCCAGCGTCAGCCGTCCTCCGATCACCATCAGGCCGCCGACCACCACGATCGCAAACAGCATCACCTTTCCAAGGAAGGTTACTGCCGGTTCATATTTCGCGCGAAGCTTCGCCTGGTTCATATTCAGCTCATAAAAGCGCTGATTATGCCCGCTGAATTTCTCAATCTCATACTCTTCCTTCGCAAAAGCCTTCACGGTACGCACCCCGGCGATACATTCCTGTGCGACTGTGTTCAGCTCGGCAGTTTCCTCGCTGATCTGGTCATAAACGCCGCCCAGCTCGTTTTCCATATGCAGCGCACAATAACCAATCAGAGGAACCACACAGATCGGCACAAGCGTCAGCCACGGATTAATGCGCACCATACAGACGATAGACAGGACAGTCACGATCACCGCTTCAAGCGCCAGGGAACCGATAAATCCGGCCACCATCCAGACCTTATCCACATCATCCTTGATACGGGTCATCAGTTCTCCCGTATTATGGCTGTCAAAAAACTCAATCGAAAGCCCCTGTACATGATGGTACAGGTCTTTTCGAATCCGGCAGCCGAGTCGGCAGCCAATGCTGTCAAAGCCAAATTCCTTCACATACTGAAAGATGGCCCGCCCCAGTCCGATCATGAGAATACCGCCAAGAAGCGGCATCAGCCGATCTTCCTGCCCTCCGACAATCACATCGTCAATCACGCTCTGCGTCAGCTGCGGCGCAAGCATCGACAAAGCCGTACTGATCAGCATGGCGGCCAGGCACAACAGATACATCGGCAAATAGTTTTTCATGTAGTGCAAAATTGATTTCATACTAAGATACTCCCTTCCAAGTGCAAAGCTGCGCTTCTTGGGGAATCCAGAAAATCAGATGAGCCGGGAAATTCCCGCCTATGTGATATACGATCTGAAAAAACCAAAAAAAGCTGCAGCCCCTACAGACTGCAGCCTACTATTCTCCAATCACCAATAACTAAAATTTTCCTCTCATATAAGCAAGAAAATTTCTACTCTCTATCAGTAATCTCTCCGGAGGCAAACAATCTGCGAATGGTATGATACTCGTCATCAATAAATACGTAGCCCGCAAAAGGCTCTGCATTCATAAACTGCATATTCCGATCTGCGTATTTACTAAGATAAGCTTTCATCAACATCGCACTGCCTCCTTTCTTATATATACTTTTGCCATTCTAAAACCAATTATGTATCTTGTCAAGCATTTTTTCAGGATTTAAAATTCATTTTAGTGTATCTATTT
>JAJPXX010000012.1:8198-13044 GCA_021205225.1 Lachnospiraceae bacterium | reverse complement strand
GAGTATTACCTTTTACACCTGAAGTAACAGGCAAAAAAATTGGTTGACAGAATCTATTTAATTGTGTATAATTCAATTGTACACAATTTATTTATTGAAAGGAAAATTCATACTATGAGCATTTATGATTATAAAGTGAAAAACGGCAAAGGACAGCTGGTATCTTTATCAGACTACAGCGGAAAGGTTCTCCTTATTGTAAACACGGCTACTGGCTGCGGTTTTACTCCGCAGTATGACGGTCTGCAGGATCTTTATGAAAAATACTCCGATAAAGGCTTTGAAATACTTGATTTTCCCTGTAACCAGTTTGGGAAGCAGGCCCCCGGAACCGATGAGGAAATTGCAAGCTTCTGCACAGGACGGTTCGGGATTACATTTCCCCAGTTTCATAAGATAAATGTCAATGGGGAAGACGCGGAGCCTCTCTACAAATTTTTAAAATCGCAGGCTGGCGGCGTTGCCGGAGAAGCCATCAAATGGAACTTCACAAAATTCTTGGTAGATCGGAAAGGGAATGTCGTAGGCCGCTACGCCCCGGTGAAAACGCCCAGGGCGCTGGCGGAAGAAATCGAAAAATACTTATGAACAGGCAGGAACAGCTTTGCCATTGCCTGTATTCTACTAAAGGAGGCATCTCATGCCTGACAAATATGACATGTTAAAGATTGAGAATCAGCTCTGTTTCCCGTTATATGCAAGTGCAAAAGAGGTAGTGAAAAAATACCGGCCTTTTCTTGAACAAATTGATTTAACCTATACCCAGTACATCACTATGATGGTTCTGTGGGAATATAATCAGATGAACGTGAAAACGCTGGGCGAACGGCTTTATCTTGACTCCGGCACACTCACTCCTTTGCTGAAAAAGCTTGAAAATAAGGGACTGGTATCGCGGAAACGTTCTGATAAAGACGAACGTAATATAACAGTTACCGTTACCGAAAAAGGGATGGAGCTTCGTGAGAAGGCAGTTGAAATTCCTTCGAAAATCGGAGGATGCATCAATCTTTCACCGGAAGAAGCTCTCACCCTTTATCGGCTGCTGTACAAAGTACTGGGAAAAGACACATTTACAGAAGCAGATTCGCGCACAGCACCAGCAACGGTATCGCGATCAGTGTCCTCTCCAGAAAGACAATAAACAGCGTTCCGATATTCAGCGGAATCTCACTTTTGATAATAATTGTGCCGACCTCGGTCAGATAAATAATCTGCACCAGGGAAAGCGCGCCGATCACAAACCGGGTCTTGACCGACTCCACACCGGAAATCAGCAGCGCCGGAATGAACATATCCATAAATCCGACCAAAGTGGCCGGCGCCACGGCCGCGGCCTCCTCGATTCCAAAAAGCTGCAAGTACAGGCGCATTGGGAAGGATAACCAGCTGAAGACCGGCGTATAGGTAGCGATAATCAAAGCGACCGTACCCCAGGCGATGACGATTGGAATCAGGTCAAAAAGCATGCCCATGACGACTTCAAGCCCGCTCTCCAGCACGTTTTTCGCGTGAAAGGTTTCCGCGCGCTTACACCCCAGCTCGACCGCGTATTTCAGGCGGCCTTTTTCAGGCGGAACATCCTCGTAGAGCTGCTGTCCGACCTGCTCCTGATAGGTGTCCGGAAGCGTCCGGATCGGCGGAATCCGCGCAATAACAACTGCCAGGACGATACCGGTCAGGCAAATGCTCCCGTAAAACGCCGGAAACAGACCAGAAATATTGACAGTCGTCGCTACCAGCAGGCAGAAAGGAATGGAGACCAGGGAGAAATTGGTCATGATATACCCGGCTTCCCGCTTGGTATAAAAACCTTTCATATACTGCTCTCTGGTCAGAATCGCGGCGGCGTTGGACGCGCCGAACCAGGAAGCGATCAGATCCACCGACGCCCGCCCCGGCACCCGGAAGAGCGGATGAACCACCGGCCGAAGGATCACGCCAAAGAATTCCATAATCCCGCAGTCCGTCAGAAATGGCAGCAGGAAGCTAAAGCTGATCACGATGCAGACCAGGGTACAGGAGAGATCAACCATCGACGCGCCCGTGTCTGCGGAGAGAATCCACTCCGGTCCGAAGCCGAGTACCACCATAATGGAGACAAGCATGCCGATCTCCTTGGAAATCAGATAAAAGGGCGAGGCGGAAAAGCCTTTTCTCAGGTAATTGTTTTTCTGAATCCACTCCGGCTTACAGATGAAATTGTACAGCGTCAGCACACCGGACACAATCATTAAAATCATCAGTATGTAAGGCAGCGACGCACCGAACAGATTTTTCAGAAACGTTTTGATATAGTCCAGAAGCGTCGTAAACGAATCGCCCTGGGGAACCGGCACCAGAAACATCAAAATGCCGAACGCTGAGCCGAAAATGAATTTCAGCAGATTCTTCGTGTTGAGATTACTTGTATTTGTATTTTCATTTTTCATTTTCCTGATAAACTCCCTCTGTGGTATTGTCTTTTATAAATACTTTCCTGTATCTATCTTCGTCTGCACACTTCTGGCACCCTGCTAATCGCATCATGCTTTGCCATTGTTCCTGCTCAGGCAGCCCATCTCCATTCTGCCGACCGGGCAGATCGCACAGTTCACAGGCTTTACCCAGCGCAGCGCGTTTTTCATCGGCGCTGCTGCCATCCGAAATCTCCGTTCACCGCAAAAGTTCTCCCATCCTGCACAGCCTGCGAATCACCTCCGCGAGCGTAGACTCCTCCCGCGCAAAATGCATCCGGATATAGTTGTTAATCGGTTCCCGGAAAAAGCTGGAGCCCGGCACCGCGGCGACTCCAATCTCCCGGATCATCCATTCGCAGAACTGCAAATCGGAATAGCCGGAAAACTGTGGCAGGTCCAGGAATTCCCGAATGTCAATCATGACAAAATAGGTGCCCTGCGGGACGTTGTGCTTCAACCCGGCCTGATCCAGTCCCGCCAGAAAGAAATCGCGCTTTTTCGTATATTTTTCTCTCAGCTCCTCGTAATAACTCTCCTCAAACCGCAGTCCCACCGCGGCCGCTTCTTGCAGCGGGGCAGCCGCCCCCACAGTCAGAAAATCGTGTACCTTTTTGGCATTCTCAATCACCTCGGCCGGCCCGATCAGGTAACCGAGTCTCCACCCGGTGATCGAATAAGTCTTTGACAGCGAATTGCAGGTAATCGTATTCTCATACATTCCCGGCAGGGACGCCATGCAAATGTGCTGATTGGGTGCGTATACCATGTGTTCGTACACCTCATCCGTAACAACAAATGCGTCGTATTTCACCGCCAGCTTCCCGATCACAATCAGTTCCTCGCGGGTAAACACCTTTCCGCAGGGATTCGACGGATTACAGACAATAATTGCCTTTGCCCCCTGGCGGAACCCGTCCTCGATCAGTGTGGGATCAAACTGATACTCTGGCGGAACGAGCGGAATATAGATCGGCTCTGCCCCGGACAGAATCGCATCAGCTCCATAATTCTCGTAAAACGGGGAAAATACCATCACCTTATCACCTGGATTGCAGATCGTCATCATCGCGCACATCATTGCCTCTGTCCCGCCGCAGGTAACGACAATCTCCGTCTCCGGGTCAATGGTGCGTCCGATCGCCTTGCCCTGTTTTTCGGCCAGAGCCTCTCGGAAGTTCTGTGCTCCAAAGGTGATCGAATACTGGTGCGGTCCCCCGTAAGCTGCCCTGGCCAGGGCATCCATGATTGGCTTTGGCGGATCAAAATCTGGAAAGCCCTGCGACAGATTGATCGCCCCATAATGATCGCTGATCCGCGTCATCCGCCGGATCACGGAATCGGTAAAAGTTCCTACTCGTTTGCTTAATTGTGGCATGATTGCTTCTCTTTCCTTTCTCTGAAACTCTGCTCCCATACAGTACTTGCGCCAGCCATACTTCTTCTCTGCGGACTGAACCCGCTGCATAACATGGGTATACATTATAGTCAGTTTTTTTGAACAGTTACACTTGACTTCACTCTTTCTTCCGCTATAATAAAGTGTAACGTAACGTTCATGTCAAGGAGAAAATGAATAATTATGCAAAAATTTTCAAAACCATGCATCAAGACAAGTGATTTCGCGAAGATCTGCGGCACCAGCAGGCGAACCCTGATTCACTATGACGAGATCGGCCTCTTCCACCCGGCTTTCACAGATGAAAACGGGTACCGTTATTACTCCGAAAGCCAATGCGACGTCTTTTTTACCATCCGCTGCCTGAAAGACCTCGGAATGCCGCTTGGCGAAATCCGCTCATTCATCGAAAACCGGACGCCCGACGAACTGGATCATCTGCTCGAAAACCAGATGCGGGAAGTAGAAAAAATGCTCGTACATTTTGTGCGTATCCGCCAGGTCATAGAGGCCAAGCGCGAACTGATCCGAGCCGGAGAAGACATTTCTTTTCACGACCGTATCAGCGACATCACCATTGCGGAACAGCCTGCTGAATATTATCTGGCTACCGAACGCCTGGACACGTCGAACCACGACGTCCTCTTCCCGGCTCTGACAGACCATATCGCCTCCTCCTATTCCCGGCAACTGAATTTTGGCCATCCATTCGGCGCTGTTCTGGCAATGCAGGACATCCGGGAGGAACACTTTGACCGCTACGCCTACTTTATCACAAAGACGGATCGTCTCTACCCCGAATATCACTGTCTGAAAAAACCCGCCGGAGCTTACCTCACTGTCTATCTGAAAGGCGATTATTATGACGCAGACAACGCCCTGCGTTCTTTTGCGGCCTACGCAAATGACCATCATCTGCAAACCGGTGAATTTGTCTACAAGGAAGCCATCTGGGATGAACTGACTGTGATGGACAAAAAGGATTATATTA
>JAJPXX010000012.1:0-8188 GCA_021205225.1 Lachnospiraceae bacterium | reverse complement strand
ATATTACAAAGATTTCGGTGAAATGTGAAGCCTGATACCGGCAGAAGTCTGGCCTCTTTCCGCACTTCTACCTTACCAAGCCCGCTCTCTTTAGCAGGGGCACAGAAGTGATTTACTGCCCGGTAAGAAGCGAAAAGGTCAATATCGCCTTAAAACAGGTCAATAAACTACCTGTTTTCACATCATGAATACTCCTATAATGACAGGCGAGTGAAGAAAAAACACGTAACTGAAAGGAATAAAACAGTTACCAGCTCACTCAGAAAGTGAGGAGTATGATTATGAGTATTATGTCAAAATTGAACACACTTGTTCAGAAGCATCGGGATGCAGCGACTCTGTCTGTATATGAAACGCGTGCCCTCACCAACCTTTATGAGGCATGCCACGGCGATTTTGCTTACCTTCCGGAACAGTACGCGAACTCCGTAGAAGAATACGCGGAAGCTTCTTATCCAATGAATAACAGAATGTGGAGAGTAGCAGTGGCGCGGTAATTTCCTGGCGCCAAAACCGATACGTCGGCTTCATAAAGAAGTCGGAACAGCCATGAATATAGCTGGCAGAAACGCCTGCGGAAAGCCAACCGCAGGCGTTTTTCAGGCCGGTCGATATACAATATTATTCGTATTTCCATCTTTCACGATTGCACCTGTTTGCGTCAGCATGGAAAGGTATCGATACGCCGTAGACGCTGATTTTCCCAAAAGCTTTGCCGCCTCCTTTGGCGAAATCTGACCATTTTCCTCAATGAATTTCACCAGAGGCGCTACTTTTTTCATATTCACTTCCGTCAAAGCTTCGGTCATAACTTCGGTCAAACTTCGGTCATTCTTTTGACCCGTTTTTTTCTCATCCTCAGCCATAGTAAAATCTATCGCAACCTGGCTGCCGGAGGACCTGCTTTCCTGAAGTCTATCATTTTTTAAAAATTCTTCATGTATAAACAGTCTTGTGATAAAATAGCTCCTGCTCTCGTCTGTCTCGAACTCCGGTTGTGGTGAGCCGTTCCTGTCAAGCGCATCCAATATCTTTTTAAATCCTGTATTCCGACCTTCTGTCAAATGAAGCTCTTTCAGAAAGTCTCCGATTCTGCGGTTTCTGTATCTGCGATTCGTGACACGATAGTTCTTTAATCCTTCCGGGGTAACGGAACGATCTGGACCTGGAAAACTCAGTATTTCAATACGGTCATTCTCTACACGCACCTCGATTGGCTCACGCTCATCATATGCGCGATGATAGACGGCATTTGACAAACTTTCCTCAATCGCGGCATATGGATAGTTAAAAAAACGATCTGCCTCTGCTCTGTCCGGGTATTTTACCACCATTTCTGTCACTACCATGTTTTTGATATAACGCAAGGCATTCCTTAGCATATCATGAATCGGTCCTTTAAAGGTCTGCTCAATAATCTGATCTCCACCCAACCCTTTTGGAAACATGACAACATCGATCTGTGTATACGGGAAGAATTTGTCTGGTTCCATGCTGAAAAACATCAGTCCAACGTTTTTGGGTTTTCTGTATTCCGGAAGTTCACAGATGATGTTCATGTCTCTGCAAACCTCAATAAAATCCCCCGTCATTGCTTTCTCATAAAGGGAACTGTTCACCTCTTTTAAGTATTCCTGAACCAGGGTAATGTTCAGATCCGTGATTTCAGCCTGATGGTTCACCCGGTCATCAAATGGTATCCGGTTCGCAAGGCTAAACAAATCCCGTTCCTCATCACTGGACGGCTCCACTGTGCTGGATAACTTTCGTATATAGTGGATGCGTTCCTTATTGTCTTTTTTCATTGTTTTTGGTGCAGAATATGGTCTGTTATCGCCTCCCGGACACCAGAGAATAATAAATTGTCGGTCATTATATTCCACAACCTCAGCAATCGGAAGATAGGACGGTCTGATCAATTTACACTTTTCCAGAATGTCTTTCTGATATGCGTCGATTCTGTCTGGGGCGACTCCTTTCAGAGGATACTGGGGGCGACCGTCTTTTTCCTGTACTCCAATAACAATATAGCCACCTCCCCAATTGTCCAGATCATTTGCAAACGCACACACAGTCTTGAGAGAAGCCGCCGCATCCCACGTTTCTTTAAATTCAATTCTCGCCCACTCAACAACCCTCCCAGACAATAAGGTTTTTATATTTGTTGGTATCGCCATATTGTATCACCTCTTTTTCTTCTCTTTCTGGCATCTTTATGATAGTGTGATTTTACCATGCATATCCAGAAATAGCAAGCCGCACTTCCACATCCTCCATAAAGGAAAGAGATATGGAAGTTTCCGTATAAGATGATAAAGCTTAAGCAATTCTTAAAGATTTGTCACATTTTTCCCTGTAAAATAAGAAAAAGTGTGCTTCATACATTATCGCGTTTTCACTATCCTTCTGGAAGCACACTTTTTTACTATTCTGAAAAATTGGCTGCCTGACAACGCTTCCACTGGAGGATAAATTATGTGGTACAGAGACGAATTAAAGACGCGGGCAAAGAACGCAATCGGGCGAAATTACTGGAGATGTGTGCTGGTCGCACTGGTACTGATGCTTTTTGTCACAACGGATTACAGCATTAATAACAGCAGCGATAGCAACAGCAGTTCCTCTGACACGTTATCGGAAGTTCTGTATGATCCTGCGCTCTATGACCCGGATAACATTTCCATCGAGATCGGTGACGAGGAAGAATCGAACGACTCCGGTATGTTTTCTGAATACGGATGGATGAAATACCCCCTGAGGATCGGATCGACGATTCTCTATTCCACACTGCCGCTTGTCCGAGGTGTCTGGCAGTTACTGCAGACTACGGCAGGGGCGCTCCTCACGGGCGGAATCATCCTCATAGCATTGATATGCGGCATTCTTGTGACCCCATTACTGGAAATTGGCGGCTGCCGCTTTTTTGTGGATAACGCCTGGTCGAATTCCCGGCGCGCGCCTGCCCGGTGCGACCTTCTTTTGTCCGCGTTTCACAGTGGATACTACTGGAATGCGGTCGTGACGCAATTTCAGCGGAAGCTTTTCCTGTTCCTGTGGTCGCTGCTTTTTGTCATTCCCGGAATTGTGAAATCCTACGAATACTGCATGATCCCCTATCTGCTGGCGGATTTTCCGGATCTGTCGCCGGAAGAAGCCTTTCAGATCAGCCGGGAGATGATGGATGGGAACAAATGGGATACCTTTGTACTGGATCTGTCCTTTATCGGCTGGGAGCTTCTTGACTCCGTAACGCTTGGGATTGCGGGCGTTCTATTTGTCAATCCGTATCAGTACGCGACAAAAGCAGAGCTTTATCTGGCGTTAAAAGATCAGCAGAGATTGTAACAGACTGTAAATTATCAAAATAGGAATCGCATCCATTGCAAAATAATCGTTCCGTGATATAATACAGACAGGTAACGTTCTCTGGAATACACGGAGGAAATGTGATGCGAGTAGCGATTGTAGACGATCTGGCTGACGACCGGGATAAATTGCAAAAGGATGTCTCCCGATGGATGGAGGAAAATCTGGATCCACCAGTGACTGCACCGGCGCTTTTTGACTGTGGGGAAACCCTGCTTGACAACATGAAGAGAACCGGTGAGACCGATTCCCAGTGTTTTGATGTGATTTTTCTGGATATCTACATGGGAGACGGCATGAATGGAATGGACACCGCCAGGCGCATCCGCAAAATAGATCAGGATTGCTGCCTGGTATTTACTACGCAGTCCCCGGAGTTTGCGGTAGAGAGTTATGAAGTGAATTCTTCCTGGTATCTGATAAAGCCGCACACATACGAGAAGCTTTCTCTGGCTTTGTCCCGTTGCCATGCGTCTCTTGCGGAATCACGGGAAAGCATTACCGTTCGCGGCGAATCCGGCGATGAGAGACTTTACCTGCATGACGTTTCCTGGACAGAATATATGAACCGCCATGTGATCGTACATATGAAAGACGGCAGCAGCCGTCCCTTATCCATGCGCCAGGGAGACCTTGCGGAGCTTTTGCTTGAATATCCCTGTTTTTGCGACTGCATGAAAGGTATGTTAGTAAATTTTGAGGCAG
The DNA here is from genome assembly GCA_021205225.1 of Lachnospiraceae bacterium. GTDB lineage: Bacteria > Bacillota > Clostridia > Lachnospirales > Lachnospiraceae > Choladousia. The sequence continues at coordinate 4,117 of JAJPXX010000012.1, read as the reverse complement.
TCGACCAGCTGCAAAAAGACCAGTTTCTCATGAAAAATGGTCAGTGTCTCCCGATCAGCCGTCTGAAATATCAGGCGGTGCGGGAGCAGTATCTGAACTATTCTTTTGCCAAAGTTCGAGAAGAGACGGTGTAACTTATATAAATCCCATCAATTTCTATGTATTACCCGTTCCTTCTTGATTTTATCGGCACTTCTTCATCATATGCCATTAAATGATTGTCCAGGCTCCAGATACGAATTCTGGAAATTGCCGGTGTTCTTTCCTTGTACCGCTCACACGCTCTGATAATTGATACATCGCCAAACCCAATTTTACTTTGCGCATACTCCACAAAGTCCGTACATATAATACGCAATTCGTCCTCCGTCATCTGCTCTCCATAATAAGTCCACGGCGCTCTTCCGTCAACTGTCTTTTGAATATAATCGACAAATCGTTCCGCTTCCGTTCTTCTCTGATGTCCGTCTCCAATATGCGCAATGTGATTTCCTGTTTCAACAATTGTCGCAAATGGCAAAATCAGTGTCTCTCCTTCTTCTGTAATTCGCATCAACTCATGATACACCTCTTCATGTTGTTCCTCATTAAAGCCAGGGATTTTCAGAAGAACGGTAAAAACAGATGAATCTATAAAATGCACATTCATTCTTCTTCCTCCAGCCATGAATAATCACATTTTCCTTTTATTGGCAATTTAATATAATCCAGAATCTTTCCACTTGTTACCACATCTCCCAGTCTCCCATTCGCGAGAAGCTCTGCCATTCTTTCAATATAAATCAAAGGAATACATTCACTCGCACCAGAGTCTACATCCCGATAAAAAACATCCACACCTTCCAGATTTTCCTTTGAAAGAGCATTCAACATCGTTGCATTGTGGGTGGTAACCATAACATCAAGGTTTCGTTCTCTTGCCAGCTCAGAAATTGAACGGATAATAGCCTCCGTCCGTCCAGGATGTATTCCGTTATCTACTTCCTCAATCACAATCATTCCTTTTTCTTCTTCACTAAGCAAAGCCGCTGTAATCGCCAGGCATCTCAGCGTTCCATCTGAAAGCCTCGTGGCGTCAATCCTTTCACTTTTATTTCCATACTTTTCCTGAATAAATAAAATTACATCATTAAGCGGTCCCTCCGCAAATGAAATATCTGAAATTTCATTTTCCGGAAGATGTCTCATGACTCTAAGTAAAATATTCTTTTTCTCCGTATCCATGCAGATTCTATTTAAAACCGCAGATAAGTTGGATGCATTTACCTTAAGTTGTGTGTCATTGATTCTTGAATAGCCTCTCATAACGTTGGGTTCTGGATTCAGGAAAAGTATGTTTTTTAAGTGCGCTATAACATCGCTGCAATATTTTGCTATAATTCTCCCATTTTCCTGTTCCTGTGGCAGCTTTGCTACAATCTGGCTAATCACTGAAGATGAACGGAAACATAAAGCAACTGGTTTTTTTCCTCTCGTACCATTATTCCAGGAGACCTTTATATCTCCCTCTTCTTCTTTTTCCCCTTTTCCTTTTCTTGTTTCAAATAACATCTGATTATCATTCTCAGAAACCTTGTAAAGGCTTTCTGCCTGAATCATAATCCGATCCGACACGTTAATATCTACAATATATTTTAAATCCGTATCCATATCATATTGAAACAGACAGCCTAATATAAAGTGAGAAGAGCGAAAACGACAGCAACCCTGGCTTCCCCCTCTGATCATACTTTCCATATTCTTTGAACCATCCAGTATAACGGATAATTCTCTTCCGGTAACCAACTCCGACAATATCTTTAAGCCTTCAATTGCATTCGATTTTCCAGATGCGTTTGTCCCAATCAAAGTTGTTAAATTTTCGACCTGAATTTCTGCCTTTTCAAAGCTTTTAAAATTCTCCAGATATATCTTCTTAATCATCAAAACCCCCCACTATTTAAACAATGGTTGGCAACAATTCTCTGTAAAAGTAAAACGACTTACGTCGTTTACTATACTATAGCATACTTTTTCAATATTATCCATATAATTGCAAATATTTAGTATGAACTACTGCACCAGCATCCACCCATCCAGCCATTCCAGAACTGTCTCCACGTACGTCTTCGACACCACCTGTCCGGTCAGAACAGGGTAAAACAGCAGGAATAGAATCAACACCGCCGCACTGTAGCAAATCAACACGGCAATAAACTTCTTCCTGCCTATCCGGTCTTTCCACTGCGCAAAACTACAGGCAATCATACAGATGACAAACGGCACGCTGGGAAAATAGTGATAGATGAACGTAAAGCGGGAAATCAGGCACCATGGCAGATAGCAGGACAGATATGCCAGACACAAAAATCCGGCAGCGTCTGTCCGTTCTGTCTTCTTTCGCAGAATCAGGTACACCATATATGCAAACGCCGGAATTCCCGCCCACCAGACGAGCGGATTGCCAAAGCCGCTGATTCCGGCCCGCAGGTTCCCGTCAACGATTTTCGAATAATAGAGAACCGGCCGGAGCATGAGAGGTCACTCGTACCACGAGGAGGAAAACTGATGCTCTCCGCTGACCCCCGTATGGAAGCTGAGGATGTATTGCTGATTGCTTACCATCCGCGCGATCAGGCCAGCGCCTGTTCCATCCGAAAATGGAAGGTAGGAAAGGGTGTAGATCAGCGCCGGAACAGCAAAAAAGAAAATCAGGAAAAAACCCACTGTTCCTAAAGAATTACGCCAAAAACTGCGGATGACGGACACATGGGAAATGCCATTACTGCTCCCCTCCGGGGTTTTTCGCGTGTAACAATACTCCCGTACACGCAGATACAGGATGCGGAAAAACAGAATCAGCAGGCCGACTCCGGCGTAGAAGCCCGTCCATTTGCAGGCAATCCCCAGCCCGAAAGAGATTCCGCAGGCTCCGAGCGGCAAAAAGGTGCGCCAGAGCGGGGTATCATAAAAGCTCAGGCGGCTGTAACGATACATGAAAAAGTACATCAGAAGAGTAAAGAACGTAATATACCCGTCAATTGTCGCCATTCTGGTCTGCACAAAATGCATAAAATCAAACGCAAACAGAAAGCAGGCGAACGCGCCCAGCATCCGGCTTTTCGTCATATCGCGCCCCATCAGATAGACAAACGGCAGCATCAGTACGCCGAACAGCGTTCCCATGAACCGGATTCCAAAAGGACAGGTGCCAAAAATTGCCATGCCAATCGCAATCAGGATTTTCCCCAGCGGCGGATGCGTCCTCTCTGTGGCAGGCGTCCCATTTAGGAATTCATAGGCAGTCCGGGCATAGAGGTACTCATCAAAATACGTATTACAGCGATAATCAATTTCCTCCGGGAACAGCTCTGCCTCATCAAACAGCTCCTCCATGGACGCAGCATTTACCGGCATCACCACCTCGCCATCTTCGTTTTGAAACACCAGCTCCGCAATCGCGGTATCGCCCGAGCAATTTGTCAGCCGCAGATATCTGCCCGATGTACTCAGCGTATACGTTGACCAGTAGAATCCCCGCCCCATCGTGGTACCCTCGGCCTCTGTCCAGTCTTCATTCTCCGTGTCCCGGCTCTCCAGGGTGAAGGTGATCGACTCGATATCCTTCAGATACCAGTTCATCGTCGTAACTCCCTGGTCTTCCCCGAAATCAAAAACCAGGCTCTCCCCCGCCGCAATCGCATACTCCGTCACTGGGGCTTCCATGCTTCCCAGAGCCCAGAATGCCACTACTCCATAAATCAGACAAAAAGCAAGCATCACAAAAACATCCCTGCGCGTAATCGGCATACACGGAACGGACGGGCGCGGCGCGTGACGGTCACCACGCGCTTTTTGCGTCTTCCCATCAGAAGTCCTCCGCGCTTTCTTTTCGCGGCCGAAAAACTTCTCTCTGCCAGAGTGCAGGGCGACAGCGGCAATAAAAAGAGCCATGGCAATTATAAGTTTTATAAGAGTGGCGTTTTCAGAAAGATTTTGAAGCATAACTTTACATCTCCAAACCATCTTCGCAAACAAAATATTTTTCTTTTAAGTTTTCAATTACACTTCCTGCTGTCTGTCACACGCCAGACGTATCATATAAAATCTTTTTATATCATCGCCATTCCTTCCAGAC
>JAJPXX010000110.1:2082-13077 GCA_021205225.1 Lachnospiraceae bacterium | reverse complement strand
CGCGCTAGAGGAAACTGTCTGCTTACGCAGACGCGCGGCAGCGCGAGAATCCCGCTTTGCGGGATTCTATGTGACATAGAAAGTCGGCCGGACTCCGCTTTCTGTGAGATGCAAAAGATAAAGTCTGAAGCATTGTCCGGAGGTCAGTCTTGCGCGGCGTTTTTGATTCCGGACTCCGTTCTTTCGAGTTCTTCCAGGGCTGCTTTTAGCATGACCGCTGCGATCCTCTGCGTTGAATAAGACGCTTTTCTGCACAGGGTCTCTGTTTCCCTGATAATTGACAATTCATTTTCTTCCAGCTGATCCCGCAGCAGATAATCCGGTGAAATATGAAACAGATTACAAATCGAGACAAAAATGGCGAGACTGGGCGTTTTATTGCATCTTCCGGATTCAATCTGCCGGAGATAGGTCTGGGATATATTCAGCTCTTCGGCCGCCTGTTTGGTGGTATAGCCTTTTTTCTTTCTTACCTCTCTGATTTTTTCTCCGAGCAGGCTCGGATCAAATGCTTTTGCTTTCATTTTACTCCTCTTTTCTGATCAAATTACGGGCATGATAAACTGCAGGGCACATCTCAAGTCCCAGTGAACGACAAAAATCTTTTGTCATTCACTGGAAATGATGCACACAGACGCGCATGGAATGGCTGCTTTGTATAATTAACGTCAATTCTGCCTCTGCCGGTGTGATCCATCCTGCTTCTTCCCCGTAATTTCAGCATACATTATGATTGCAGAAATCGGGTGATTCTGGTAGACTACATAGTGTAAGCCGGTAGTATACAAAACCCCATGGCTGGTGTTGTGTTTTAGGGCAATGATAAAGTGAGGAACCGGCATCAAAATCGTTAAGGAAAGCAAAAGAGAGGAGCAGGAGAGAATGAAAATCGAAAAGAATTTTTATACGGAGGAGGCGGAGTTCTGGCGCAGTCTGGAAAGCGAGGAAGAGGAGCGCATACCGGACAGGGAGCCTGAAGATAACCGGCTGCGGCTTGAACGCGAAGCCCGGCAAATCGAAGAGAGAGCCGAGAATGAAAAAAAACAGAATTATCAGGTGATTCGCCAGGAAAAGCTGGATCGCTTTCAGGTATTGTCGAAAATGGCTCTGGAATTCGCGGAGCTTGCCCCGATGGATATCACAGTGGATACAGAGAATTTCTTCGGCAGAATCGACATGAGCGCGGACTGCCTGATGATTCTGCCGTCGTCGCCGGATGAGATGCGGACAGAGCTTCTGACTCTGATCCGGGAGGCGGAGAGTGTCAGCATTTTGCGCAAAGGCAGCGACCAGATAGTAGTGTCTCTGATCTATCCGTTCTGTACGGAAATTCCGCGAGGCGCAGAATAAGCGGGCGCCCTTTTATATGGGCTGATAGTAGCCAAATGGCTATTATTGGTAGCTATAAAACAGTCTAATAAATAATCACTATTACAGGTACAATGATCCCGACTATTTTAGAAAGTGAGGGACACCTGTATGAGGAAAAATGAAACTGTAAATACGGCTATCAGTCCGGAAGAACCGGCGCCTGCAACTTACTCTCCGGTCATTGAGTACATAGGACCGAGAATTCAGGAGCTTTGTGAGAAAAAGCATATGTCGAGGTATCGCCTGGCACAGCGATCCGGCGTACCATCGATCAGCATCACCAGATATATCAACGGCCAGAAGTCCCCGGCAATCACCACACTGGAGAAGCTATGCGCTGGTTTTGATATCAGCCTTTCTGAGTTTTTCGAGGACACTGGCTTTCAGCCGAACCCCGCGTTTACCGCAGGGCAAAATCATATGCTGGAAGTAATGGACAGGCTGAGTGAAGAGGATCAGAAGGCTCTGCTTGCATACGCGGATTATCTGGTATCCAGAAAGAATTGAGGCGCCGAAGAGGACAGCTCTCACAGAATGCAGCTTTTTTTGGATAGCCTCCGGTCAGGATTTTGCTGACCGAAAGGTATTAAACACACTCTTTTTCGAATAGACTTTAAAAACAAGCGATTTCAGGAGATATCCTTGAAAGATTACATAGAAGAGCGTGTTCTGACAATTGCGGTTTATATCACGGAAAATAACGCTACAGTGAGGGAGGCAGCCAGACGGTTTGGCGTCAGTAAAAGCACCGTACACAAGGATATGGTTGATCGCCTGACGGAGGTCAGCCCATCCCTTTCGAGAGAGGTACGGAGAGTGCTTGACGTGAATAAGCAGGAGCGGCACATCCGCGGCGGAATGGCTACCAGGGAAAAATATCTGCATCGGATGGAGGAAAACAGGCAGCACTGAGGATTTTTGCTATGTACTATCGGCGAAACAGGCAGCCGGAATCCGCGAGAAATTACGTTGCAGGCTGCCGGGTGTGAGACAGGCAGCCGAACACGGCGGGGAAGCAGGCCGGAACTGATAAAGAGAAAAGAGGGAGATACAAAAGATGGGAATCGTTGTGATTGGAGCGGTTTTTGTGGATATTAAGGGATTCCCTGCGGATACCTATATTCCAAACGGAAGGAACGCGGGAACAGTGGAGTATATTCACGGGGGCGTGAGCCGGAACGTGGCAGAGAATATCGCGAATCTGGAGCTGCGGCCGACCTTTGTCAGCCTGGTAGACGACAGTGCTCTGGGAGTAGAGGTCGTGCAGAAGCTTCGGCGGCATAAAGTGAGACTGGATTATGTACGGACGGTTCCGGGCGGAATGGGCACCTGGCTGGCAGTGTTCGACAGCACCGGCGACGTGGCAGGCTCCATTTCCAAACGCCCGGATCTGATGCCGATCTTACAGATTCTGGAAGAACACGGAGACGAGATTTTCTCTGACGCGGAATCCATAGTGGTAGAGATCGACATTAATAAGGAAATTATTAAAAAGGTATTTGAACTGGCTGAAAAATATGACAAAAAAGTCTATGCGGTCGTATCAAACATGAGCATCGCGCTTAAGCGGCGAGACTTTATCAAGCGGCTGGACTGCTTTGTCTGCAACCAGCAGGAAGCAGGACTTCTTTTCGCGGCCGACTATTCGGACAAGACCCCCGAAGAGATGGCCGGCCTGCTTGCGGAGCAGCTTCCGAACGCCCAGTATAAGGCCATGGTTGTGACGATGGGAAGCAAAGGCAGCGTATACGCAGACGAGACGGGGCAGAGGGGGTTCTGTCCGGCCATGAAGGTACAGGTAAAGGATACGACTGGCGCGGGAGACGCTTTTTGCTCCGGACTCGTTGTCGGCCTGACCTACGGAAAAACTCTTCAGGAATCCTGTGAGATCGGAACCCGGCTTTCCGCTTCTGTGATCATTTCAAACGAAAATGTTTGCCCGAGGTTTCTGCCGAGAGAGCTGGGCATAGAGGTAGATGTCGAAGAAGAAAAAGAAAGCGACGGTTGAAAAAATGCAGGAATATCAGAGAATCATACATCCATTTGGACCTTTGTATGACGAGAACAGCAGGATATTGATCCTGGGAAGTTTTCCATCTGTAAAATCAAGAGAACAGCAGTTTTTCTACGGACATCCCCAGAACCGCTTCTGGAAGGTTCTGGCAGGCGTATTAAACGTCCCGGTTCCGCAGACCATCGAAGAAAAAAAGCAAATGCTGCGGCAAAACCAGATTGCCCTGTGGGACGTCATCGCAGAGTGCGATATTATCGGCTCCAGCGACAGCAGCATCCGCAATGTGGTACCAACCGATCTGGGACGCATCCTGGAATGCGCACAGATCCGTCAAATCTACACAAACGGCGGTACGGCAACGAAGCTGTTCGAAAAATATCAGAAGCCTCTTCTCGGACGGGACTCCATCGGCCTGCCATCCACCAGCCCGGCAAACGCCGCCTGGTCCGCCGAGCGGCTGCAGGAAGCCTGGCAGAAGGCTCTTTCCATTTAACCCGCTACATGAAGAAATTTTATACAAAAACAGTACATTTACGTTTGTAATTTACAGAAAGAGAGAAATACTGCTGGAAATTGTGCTATCCCTTAGTACGATACTAAGGAGAAAAACAGATGAAAAGTTTGTTTCCGATTCCAGACGTGAGAGTGCCTGGAATCGGTGGCTGGCTTAAAGTGCAGAAATCGCGAGATGGTTTTCTGCGAATGTCTGCAAAAGATGATACATTTCCGGGAAACCAATTTTATTTTCTATGGCCAGGCGGCTGACGCTGTCATTTTCAGGAAAATAGCGGGTTGTCCGTCCATCGTTACAGCATTTAATGTCCGCGGTGCCCCAGTCTGTTTCTATAGTCACGATTTTGCGCGAGAGTCTGGTGCGCTGCATGACCTGTCGGCGGATGCCTATCGTTGTTGTATTTTGAAAAATGATAGCTTCAAGCGTTTCCCGGCTCTCCGGATCGCAGATTGTTTCCAGCAGCCAGGCCGGACGGTTCTTTTTCATGTAAATCGGGATCGAAAACACGTCAAGCGCTCCGGCGGCAAGAAGCTGCTGCGTTGTAAAGGCAAGCGCTTCTCCGCTGCAATCGTCGATATTTGTTTCCAGGACGAGAACTGAATCAGCCGTTTGGACTGTGTCTTCCGAATCCTTGTTATTGTCTCCCTTTGCAGCAGGAATGGCCGACTCAATGAACATCGCTCGCAATACACCGGCGGTCGCATATGCGCGTTTTCCCGCGCCCAGGCCAATTTTGCGAATCCGAAACTGTTCCGGCAGCTTTTCTTTTGTACGGACAGCGGCTGCGATGGCTGCACCGGTTGGCGTTACCAGCTCCCCCTGGATATCCGTAAGCCGAAGCGGCAGATTTTCCATTTCAGCAATCGCAGTGACAGCCGGAACCGGCACTGGAATCAGACCATGCTGGCAGCGAATCTGCCCGCAGCCTTCCGTAAGAGTGGACACGACAACCTGATCCGGATGAAGGTTATCCAGACAGACTGCCGCCGCCACGATATCGACAATCGAGTCAACTGCACCTACTTCGGGAAAATGCACTTCATTGATCCCTTTTCCATGCACCCTGGCCTCTGCTTTCGCTACAATTTCGAAGATACGGACTGCCAGATCAGCAGCCGCCGCATTTAACTTTCCGGCTCGGATAATTCTGATGATATCCTGCAGATTGCGGGCAGAGTGTGTGTGGCCGTGCGTGTCATGCATATGACCGTGCGTGTTATGCGCGTCGTGCATATGGTCGTGTGTGTCGTGCGTATGGTCGTATGTGCCGTGCGCATGGTCATGTGAGCCATGCGTATGGTCGTGTGAGCCATGCGTGTGGTTGTGCGTGTCGTGCATATAGTCGTGCGAGTCATGCGCGTGGCCATGTGGGTCATGATTCGGGTCATCAGCGTGAGTGTCAGAGTTATGTAAACAATCGTACGAGGCACTGTTGCATTTATATATACTGTTTATGGAAGCATTCTCATGCAGATATTTCATGTCGTGATCATGATTTTCATATTCTTCATCTAAAATCACATTGAAATCACACGCCCGGATGCCGGACTTGTACACATCTTTTATTTCAATCGAATAGCCGGAAAGAGGCAGACTTTTCAGTGCCTGCACCAGCACCTCACGATCCGCGCCGAGATCCAGAAGAGCAGCCACTGTCATATCGCCGCTGATGCCAGAACCACATTCCAGATACAGGATCGATTCATTCATATTATAAGTCACCCCCTATTTTGTATTATAAAACTTTGCGCAGACAGCGGTAGCTGTCAAATTCCTTGTGCGCCTGTGTTTATCATTCAAACCGAGGCGGAAACGCCGCGGTCGTGCGCCAGGCGCAGACAGCGATAGCTGTCGAATTCCTTATGCGCCTGTGTGCATTATAAGGGATCAGCCCCTTTTTTTCCACATCAATTTTCTCATTGCGAAATTCTTTTTGCAGAAAATAGAAAAAAACCTTGCGCAGGTGTTCAAGCTTCGGTAGAATGTGACTTACCGGAATACTTTCCTGATACGGTGGAAATACTTTTAAGAAAAATGGAAAGGAAGACTTATAATGATTATAATCAAAACGCAGGAACAATTCAATTTGGAAGTGCTTAAGGCGGACAATCCCGTTCTGGTCGATTTTTATGCAGACTGGTGTGGACCGTGTAAGGCGCTCGCGCCTCTGATTGAGGAGCTTGATCAGGAAGCGGAAGGTTATTCGGTTGCGAAAGTGAATGTGGATGCCATCCCGGAGCTGGCGCAGCAATATCGCGTGGCCTCTATCCCTACCGTCCTCATTTTCCGCGACGGAGCTTGTGTAGAGCGAAATGTTGGCCTGGTCAGCAAAGATGATCTGAAAAAGCTGATTTGATGTATTGTAACTATTCGATACAGAATTTCGCGTTCGCTGCAAAACCGATCATTAAATGAGCTTTTCCCCTGCCAGGGCGAATCCTGCGCTCCATATGGAATAAATTCTGACGATGCAGGTGTATGACCGGGTGTGATTTGGCAGTGCCGGATGCCAAGTGAGCGGATATCCGCTTGGCACCGACCAAAGCGCAGCGCAGATGATGCAAGCCTAAGTTTTATTCGATTTTGAGCTGCTATAAAAATTTAGAAATACAGGAGACAAATATGGAAAGAGAAACCGTCATTGTCCTCGATTTCGGGGGCCAGTACAACCAGTTAATTGCAAGACGTGTGCGCGAATGCGGCGTATACTGTGAGATTTATTCCTATAAGACCGATTTTGAAAAAATCAAAGCTCTGCAGCCAAAGGGTATCATTTTTACCGGCGGTCCGAACAGCTGCTACGAGCCAGGCGCGCCCACCTATACCTCTGAGATTTTTGAGATCGGCGTTCCGATCCTGGGCATCTGTTACGGTTCCCAGCTTATGATGCATCTGCTCGGCGGCACGATCGGCAAGGCTCCGGTTCGTGAATACGGGAAAATTGAGATTACCGTAGACCGGAACTCCAGGCTTTTTACCGATGTATCCGAAAAAACCATCTGCTGGATGAGCCATAACGACTACGTCGAAAAAATGGCTCCCGGTTTCAAAGCCAGCGCGCATTCTGATAATTGTCCGTACGCCGCAATGGAAAATACCGAGAAGAATCTCTACGCGACCCAGTTCCATCCAGAAGTGCTGCATACCAAAGAAGGGCAGAAGATGCTCTCCAATTTCGTATTCAATGTCTGCGGCTGTGCCGGAGACTGGCGTATGGACTCCTTCGTAGAACAGTCCATCAAAGCCATCCGTGAAAAAGTCGGCGACGGCAAAGTTCTCTGCGCCCTTTCTGGCGGTGTAGATTCCTCTGTAGCAGCTGTCCTTCTCTCCAAAGCAGTGGGCGAGCAGCTCACCTGCGTCTTCGTCGACCACGGTCTCCTCCGCAAAAATGAAGGCGATGAAGTCGAAGCTGTCTTCGGCCCAGACGGTCCTTATAAGCTAAACTTCATCCGCGTCAACGCGCAGGAACGTTTTTACTCCAAACTGGCCGGAGTTACCGAACCAGAGCGCAAGCGCAAAATTATAGGCGAAGAATTCATCCGCGTCTTCGAAGAAGAAGCCAAAAAGATCGGCGCAGTCGATTTCCTGGTACAGGGAACCATCTACCCGGATGTCGTAGAGAGCGGAGTCGGAGGAGAATCCACCGTCATCAAATCCCACCACAACGTTGGCGGCCTGCCCGACTACGTCGATTTCAAAGAAATTATCGAGCCCCTGCGCGATCTCTTCAAAGACGAAGTGCGCCGCGCCGGTCTTGAACTCGGCATTCCGGATTACCTGGTCTACCGTCAGCCCTTTCCAGGTCCAGGCCTTGGCATCCGCATCATCGGTGATGTGACCGCCGAGAAAGTCGCAATGGTACAGGACGCAGACGCCATCTGGCGCGAAGAAATCGCCAACGCAGGCCTCGACAAGACCATCAGCCAATATTTCGCCGCCCTCACCAATATGCGCTCCGTTGGTGTCATGGGAGACGAGCGTACATATGACTACGCCATCGCCCTCCGCGCCGTCACCACCACCGACTTCATGACCGCCGAGAGCGCGCAGGTGCCGTGGGAGGTTATCGAAAAAACCACCAGCAGGATTGTGAATGAAGTGAAGCATATAAACAGGGTACTGTATGACTGTACGGGGAAGCCGCCGGCGACGATAGAGTTCGAATGACGCAAAAAACCCCGATTTTCCTTGTAAATAAAGGAAAGTTGGGGTTTGTTTTTCTCGAAAAAGTACCCGAATAGTACCCGCTAATCGGGGTCGTCCATATTTTCCGTTGATTTCGGTTCGAAAAAAGCGTCAATCAGGTTAGGCACATTTCTTTTGTTCCCTGGATATAGATGGCTGTAGATCGGCAACGTAATCTCCGGGCTTTCATGGCCGAGGCGCTTTGAAATCTCAGTGATCGGCACTTTCATCTGGATCAGCATACTGGCATGGGAATATGGTTTGCTATCCTTCGACCGGTAGGAGAGCAGTTCATTTTATCATTTCCGAATCATGACGGCGTCTATATCAGAGATCTTGACTTTCCCGAAATAGGGAGTGATTTTGCCATCAAATATACTGCGCTTATTTTCCAGTGTGGTAGGCTTCAGCTTGGTTTCGTTTTTTTTCATGTGGTTTTCGACGAAGGAAGAGAATCGAATATCTGAGCTTTTGGCTCCCTGGTCGAGAAAAGAACGCTCTCATTCGAGCACTGCTTTCCTCGTTGTGAATCCCTTCTTTATTCGCTTATTCTGGCCGAGCCAATCCCTATAGTGGAAAGAACAGTACCAGAGCGTCTTCCTATCGTTTGTCTGGTATTTGTACGCGGCATCGATTTTTCCTCTGATTGGCATTTATATCTTGATTATTAATTGGGGTTGTTTTATAATCTGTAATGAAAAGCCTTTGATTGTTGGCTTGGCAATTTTTTCGTGCGCTTCGTTTGAATTTGAGTTCAATCTTCCAAAAAAAGTAAAAGCAAAACTTTGTATGGAGGGGAAAATGATTATGATTATCATGATTGCTATTATTGAAATGGTGGCTGTGGGCGTTGGTGGAGTGTGCCCTGCCAGGTCAATTTAGATAAGGATTAAACGCCGAGGGGTTCAAATCCCCTGCACTCCATTAATTTAGGCTACCGTAATGGTAGCCTTTTTCTATTCTTCAAAGTGTATATCATCGTAAGGAAGGTCATTCATTTTGCAATCCCAGACAGTTTCATCAATGGTAGTTTCACATAGAAAAGAATGTATGTTCGGAAAAATCTTGAATTTTCGTGAGATTTCCTTGATGTACTATTAAAGACATGGTATACTGTCAAAGAACGACAAAAGATGTGACTTCCGTAATAGAGAGTAACAGGAGAATTATAATGTCAGTAAGCTATGATAAGTTATGGAAGATGTTGATTGATAAGCGAATGAATCGTACAGAACTAAAAGATGAAGCAGGAGTCAGCTTTAATGTTGTGGCAAAACTTGGCAAAGGAGAAACAGTTTCTCTGGATAGCCTCTACAAAATATGTAAGGCTCTGAATTGTGATATTGGTGATATCATGGAATTTACAGATGATGAGGCCGAAAGGCAAGCGTAGGACGTTGACCTTTTTATGAGAAGTGGGAGGAGCGTATATGCAAAGACCATTAACATGCGTAGAGATATGTGCTGGCGCTGGCGGTCAGGCTCTTGGCCTTGCTTTAGCTGGATTTGAGCATATTGCACTTGTAGAATATGAATCGGAATATTGTGAAACATTAAAGAAAAATCGACCTGACTGGAATGTGATATGTGCGGATGTACATGATTTTAATGGATTGCCATATCAAGATGTTGATTTGCTGGCTGGAGGAGTTCCCTGCCCACCTTTTTCCGTGGCAGGAAAACAGCTTGGCAAAGATGATGAAAGGGATTTGTTTCCGGAAGCTATCAGACTGGTTCGGGAGATTAAACCGCGCGCAGTTATGCTGGAAAATGTACGGGGTTTCTTAGATCCTGGTTTTGCGGAGTATAGAAAGCAGATTCTTCAATCAATCGAAAGATTGGGGTATGTCACTCAGATCAGGTTATTAAACGCGTCGGATTATGGGGTTCCTCAACTTCGACCGAGAGTAGTTATTGTTGGGATCAGAAACGATCAGAATGGTTTCTTTATGTATCCGGCTGCGAATGCGGAACCAGCACCTACAGTAGGTGAAACACTATATGACCTGATGGCAGAAAATAAGTGGGAACGCGCATTGGAGTGGGCACAAGAGGCAAATAAAATTGCACCTACGCTGGTGGGCGGTTCCAAAAAACATGGCGGGCCAGATTTAGGGCCGATGAGAGCGAGAAAGGCGTGGGCGGAATTAGGGGTAGACGGTAGAGGGGTGGCTAATGCAGCTCCGGAACCGGATTTTGAAGGAATGCCGCGTTTGACAAGTAGAATGATGGCAAGGATACAGGGCTTCCCGGACACATGGACTTTTGGCAAAAAGAAAACGGCTGCCTGTCGTATGATAGGAAATGCGTTTCCGCCACCAGTGGCACAGGCAGTAGGAGAAAATATAAAGGAGTGTTTGGAATATGGAAGCATTAATAGCGAATGCGAGGCATCATTTTCACGAGCGGTTATTTGAGACAAATACATTGACCTTGACTACGGCGGGAGTGGCTTCCAATGCCGATACCAGCAGCAGGGGTTCAAAGGCAATTTCCAGGAGAATAGTTGAGATTCTGGTAGATGAGCAATATCATAGTGTAAATACAGTTGATAAGATATCAGGGCAGACTTTAGGAAAACAGTTTGAGTTGCTGACGATGGAATTTTTGCAGGAAACATTTCCGAATCTGCAAAACCTCCGTCCGGGTAAATGGTCTATTTTACAGCTTGGCAACAATAATCGGCTTAAAACCAGTGACTTTGAACAATATGAGCATTTGTCCTATTTGGCAGCATTGACTGCGGAAAATGCGCAGCTGGCAGCAGCACTGGGAAATGACTACCTTGTTGCTCCAGATGTAGTGATTTATCGTGATCTTTATGAAGACGAGGAAATTAATGTTTCTCAGTACATAGTTGATGATAGTACCAGTAAAATGGCGGATATCAGAAAAGTAAATGGTGGGAAAC
>JAJPXX010000110.1:0-2072 GCA_021205225.1 Lachnospiraceae bacterium | reverse complement strand
TGATCGTGCGCAGAATAGCCGGACGGAGGCGTTAAATCTGATTCGTAACAGGAAAGGCCACCTTCCACATATAGTTGTCGTGACTGCTGAACCAATGCCGAACAGGCTGGCATCGCTGGCACTCGGAACCGGTGACATTGATTGTGTGTATCACTTTGCGCTTTATGAGTTATTGAGAGCGGTACAAGAAGTTGGGTCTGAAGATGCGACAGAAACTTTACAGACACTTGTGCAGGGAAAACGGTTAAAAGATATTTCGGATTTGCCGCTGGATTTGACAGTATGAATAGATTTCACAATAGTAAATATAGATAATTGTCAGATGGATTTATTTCAGTGGGGATAAGCCTGTCCCCATATAGATAATCTTTATGAGGAATATTACAAAGTGAGATGCCAATTTCTCTTTGTGAGCAGATTCTGGACTATGTTACCTATAAAGGAGAAGTTGTGCTGGATTCTTTTGCTGGAAGCGGTGTTGTGGGAGAAGCTGCATTGATGATGAAGCGAAGCTGTATTCTGATTGAGATATTGAAAGAGAATGTTGAGAAAATCAAGCAGCGGTTTGAGGGAAGGATATGGTTTCAGACAGTTATGGGATGAACTGTTCTGGGAAAGCGGTAGATTATTATGATAATTGATCAGCTGAAAAATATAATGGAGCAAATGGATTGGGGGCTGTTTTTGAAGCAAAAGGAATGGTTGTATTCTCAACAATGCCATCTGGAAAGATGGTATGGTACTAGGGCAGCTGTTTTTTCGGAAGGAATTCTGAATCTGATGGATGGCTTACAGGATGCATGGGAAGGAAGCTTGGAAAGTTTCCCACTCTCTGAAAAACAGACTAATGTGGAAAACTCATACTGGTATAAAGAGGTATGGACTGACGAGGACCTTAAGATTGCATTGGAGAATGCAGAGATAGAAGTTACAGAAGAAAATATAGGGAAACTGAAACAAGAATGCCTGCACATTTTCGATGATAAATCAGAACGAAATGAGATGCTGGCTAACAGGGCAAGAAACATTTTTGATACGTGAGAGGGAATTATCAAAAACAGGATTTGAAATTATAGGTGAAAATGAGGAAGAATATATTATGCTTTGCCGTTTCTGATAATACAATTTCCAGTTTATCGGTAAGTTATGGATATGAGATGAAAGCTCCAAAGGGTAGCAGCAGTCACTATACTTTCCGAAAAGAGGGTTGTCATCCGATTACAATACCAAAGCACGAACCAATCAAGAGGGTATGTGTTGAAATGGTAAAGCAGATTGTAGAGAGTGAGGCGAAGAATGATGAAGACGCTGAATGAGTATATGGCAATGTCCTATCGTATGGAAATCGTAGAGGATAAGGAGGAGGGCGGATATGTGGTTTCTTTTCCTGATCTGCCGGGATGCTTTACTTGTGGCGAGACAGTGGAGTCAGCGGTGGCTAATGCTGCGGATGCAAAAAAGGCCTGGTTGGAGTCAGCTATCGAAGATGGAATAGAAATTCAGGAACCGGATTCTCTGGAGGATTATTCTGGACAGTTTAAACTGCGGATTCCGCGCAGCCTGCACAGATCGCTGGCGGAGCATTCCAAAAGAGAGGGAATCAGCATGAATCAGTATTGTGTGTACTTGCTCTCGAAAAATGATGCGGTGTATGTGGGAAAATAACGAGTGTTCATGCGGCAACGCCGTGGCAATACTTTGGCAGCAGAAAATCAGTAAGTTAAAATAATAGATGTAGCTAAAGTAAAAGTGGTGTAAAACCGCACAAAACTCAAACAAATAGAGTTAAGAATAGCGATGGCACGCCGAGTTCGAATAATATGTGTTTTGTTCGCTTACTTCCACTTTGAAGGTGTAAAGGAGATTTTTTATTTATGAAAATTCGGAACGGACTTGAAAGGAACGTCGGGATATGAGATACACGTTTGTTAAGGACATCAGAGCGTTGAGAATAGATGAAATGCAACGCTATGAATCTAAAGGATATTTAATCGCAGCTAAAGACAAATATGTGTTAAATGATGTTATAAATATTGAGGTTGATAAGGAAAAATATTGCTTTGCAATACGGG
>JAJPXX010000150.1 GCA_021205225.1 Lachnospiraceae bacterium | reverse complement strand
GTATTAAGGAACCAATATTATAAAATTCAGGAGGGAAAAAATGAGTAAACTGGTAGATGAATTCAAAGCCTTTATTATGAGAGGCAACGTAATCGACATGGCTGTCGGCGTCATCATCGGCGCAGCATTCAGCAACATCGTCTCTTCTCTGGTCAATGACATCGTGATGCCTGTCGTCACGCTGGTGACCGGAAGAATCAATTTCACGGATCTGATGATTCCGCTCGACGGCAATACCTACACGACACTGGCAGCCGCACAGGAAGCCGGGGCATCCGTTATCGCTTATGGTAATTTCATTCAGATGATCGTTGAGTTTCTGCTGACCGCGCTGGTCATCTTCGCGGTAATCAAAGGTATCAACAAGCTCCACAAACCGGCTCCGGCGCCGGAACCGGTCACCAAGATCTGCCCGTTCTGTCAGTCAGAAATACATAAGGACGCTACCAGGTGCCCGAACTGCACTTCTGAGTTATAAAAATTATAATGGTGAAAAAAACAGCCGTTCGCAGATAAATCTGCTGCGGCTGTTTTCCCTTTTCTGCTGCTACTTTCTCATAATTCTGAGCAGCAGGCCACAGACCGCCTGCTATACGCAGGCTATATGCCGCTAACGCGACCTATGTCTGTGGCTGAATGGGCGTTCCGCCCATCCAAAAAAGAAAAGACAGCCTTTCGCAGATAAATCTGCTGCGGCTGTTTTTTCTTTTTTCTGCTGCTCGGAACTTTAACAACACATCATCATTGGCATGCCCATACGCATACCGCCGCCGCCGCTGCAGCAGCAGCTGCAAATAACCCACGTCAGACAAAGCCTCGTGCAATAATTCCCGCCATGCGACATTGGATTACCGTATTCTTCTCCCATCGACTGGTACCAGCGGCCGCCTCCTTCCATCTCAGAGAGAAGCTGGCGGTACTGCAGGTTGTTCGGTTCCATCTGAACCGCTTTCTGCGCATGGTCAAGAGCCAGGACATTATTCCCCCGGCCGGAGTTTGCCAGCGCGCTTAGATAATACCAGCGCGCGGTGCGGTTCTGTATCCCATTGAGAACATTGATCGCCTGGTCAAACTGATTGCTGCGGATATAATTCTCCGCCGCGCGCAGATGCGGATCTTCATTCGCGGAGGAACCGGAGCTGCCGCTGCCGGATCGGCCATAACCGCCGTAGCTGCCATAACCGCCGTACCCTCCGTAACCGCCATAGCTGCCGGAAGAGGAGGAAGAGGAGCGGCCACCGCCCTGTTTTGCTTCATAACTGCCCTCGCCATGCTCCTTATCGTACATGATCTGCTGATAGGCCTGCTGTACTTCTTTGAACTTTTCCTCAGCCTGTGCCTTATTCGGATTGTTAATATTCGCGTCCGGATGATACTGTCGGCTAAGCTTTCGATAAGCTTTTTTTACTTCTTCCTCAGAAGCGTTCCTCGGTACTCCCAGAACCTCATACGGATCTTTCATAATCTCCTCCATGCTATGTCCGCAAGCAGCTCTGCTGATTGCGGACGCAGGCCGTGCTATCGCGCCATGCGCGATTTTATTGCACGGCTCTCCCGTCTTCCCGCAAGCAGCTCTGCTGATTGCGGACGCAGGCCGCGCCATCGCGCCATGCGCAATCTTCTATTGCGCGGCGGATTCCCGCCCCTTTTTTTTCTTCTCGGATTTATCCCGCAGCGCCGTATATTTACACCAGACTCCGGAATACAGAATATTGCGGATGATCGGCGCGTACTCCAGGACAGGCAGACGTTCAAACGCGCGGGAAGCTTCGGTCATCATTCCCGCCAGAATCTTCTGAATCTCACTCCTGTAAGGCTCTTCCCAGATATCCTCGCTCTCCGATCTGCCTTTCGCACGCAGAACCGCCTCAATCACATTATAATTGCCATGCTTTCGGTCTTTCTCGATATCCTCTACCGCATCCAGCAAATAGATAAATTTCCCCAGATAAAACCCAATCTGTCTCAGATCGCCCTGCCAGATGTCGTCCTTCCACACATACAGTTCACCCAGGAAATTTCCCGTCAGCCCGGCTACATAATCAATATCATCCGACAGACCATCCAGTGTCCTGCCGTCTTTCCACCCGTCCTCCGCTTCGTGAAGCAGGCGGATATTCTCTTCAACTGCCTTCGTCTGGCGGGGATATCTGGCCGCAATCTCTTTATAAGCGGATCCGAGCAGCGCCGCTGCGGTACGCCCGGAAACCCTGCGCTCATCCTCCCAGTCATCCATTCCCTTCTGATATGCCAGCAATACACACATATCCGCCGCATAACCGATCGCATCATTTTTCGCCATCGGATGCTTATGCACCGGATGCAGCAGACAGCGCTTCTCTTCCGTAAGTGTTTCCGGTTCATACAGGCCGGTCAGCACAATTGCCAGAAAAGTCGTGTCATAATTCAGCACCATCTGCGCTCTCCTGCCATAGCGGTGGTGGAGTTCCTGACACAGACCACAGTAGAAGCTGCGATAAGTCGTATATTCCCGCAGCTTCAATTCCTGTTCATTTACATAAATATATCCGAACATAACTCTCAGCTTTTCTTCTGAAATTCGTTACGGCATTTCGGGCAGGTAATACAGATCTTTCCCTTTCCACGCGGAACACGGATTTTCTGTCCGCACGAGGGACACTTATAAATATGGTAATCCTTTGACTCCTTCGCCCGCCTGCCGACTTTGGAGAAGCGGTCCCGGATCCCCTGCGTCATATTCAGATACTTCTCATTTTCCGCGCTGCGCTGCATATAATTCCGCGAAAACATCCGGAAATAGCTCAGCACCAGAAGCACCAGCGCCAGCAGATAAACCAGAGGCTGGCTGGTAAAAATATTAATCACAAGAAGAATCAGGCACAACGCCAGCATAAATTTGGAAAGATCGTCCGCGCCATACCGTCCGGACATAAAGTTTGAAAAAAAGTCCGATATTTTCCGTCCCATTTACATTACGCCTCGCATTCTTATTTAAATATTGAAGAAACTTTACGCCTAATTCAAGGGAATGTCAACGGATGTCGGTTTAATTTCACAGAAATTTTAGATGTAACAGTTCACAGTTCAGAACAGCATCGAAGTGCGGACAGCAGCCTGCCGTTCCAAATAGCCCCCCGGCGTTGCCCGCGTCTACTCCACAATCGGAAAATACAGCCGCACAGTAAAAAGCCCGTCCTGCGTGGAGAGTTCAAATCTTCCGTCCAGAAGCTCCGTCAGATTCTGCGCGATCGACAGCCCCAGGCCGCTGCCTTCCGTGCTGCGGCTTTCATCCCCGCGCACAAACCGGCTCGTCAGCTCATCCGCCTCGACCGTGAGCTTTTCCCGCGATACATTCTGAAGCATGATCATCACCTCTTCCGCAGCAGGCATCTGGTTATCCGCCTTTGGAATATCCGATGCCGCCCGCTTAAGGACTACCTGTACCTGGGTATTTTCCTTCGCGTATTTACAGATATTGCCAAGCAGATTCTCCAGCACACGCCAGAGCTGGCGTCCGTCAGCCATCAGATAGATTGGTTTCCTTTCCATATCCCAGGAAAAAGCCAGATGATGTTCCTCTAAACGCTCCTCAAACTCCCCGCAGGCCTGCATAAGGATGCTCTGCGCCTGCATACGGACAATCTCAAGCTCCACATTGCCGGAACTGATCTTGCTGGCCTCCACCAGATCCTCGGTCAGCTGCTTCAGGCGCTGCGACTTCTGTTCGAGAATCCCGACATACTCCCGCGCCCGCGGATTCTGCAGATTCTCCCGCTTCAGCAGATCAACATAATTCACAATCGATGTGAGCGGTGTCTTCAGATCGTGCGAGACATTCGTAATCAGCTCCGCTTTCAGACGCTCATTTTTCACGATCGCCTCCATCGCCTTACTCAGGCTCTCCCCCATCTCATTGACTGCTTCCGCCATCTTCAGAGATTCCCCTGACAGAGTCGAAGTATCAATCCGATAATTCATATCTCCCTGGGAAAGCTGATGGATTCCCTCATAAATACTTTGTTTTCCGGCCATATCCCGCAGCAGATATAACAGCACCGCCATATCCAGAAGGATAACCAGAACCAGACCGATGCGCCCAAACAAAAGCAGGAAAAAAATATTCAGAATGAAAAAACCGATATAGAAAAACAACAGCTGCCCGGAGGCCGCGCGTGAGGAATTGATCTGCTTCCAGGTCCGGATCAGCGTGCGGGTGACCGAATTCGTCCACAGGGTTTTTGCGTGCGCACGGCGTAAAAAACCCAGGCACGCAGACAAAAACACAAGCCACGCCGATGCGGCCGCGGCTGCTCCCAGCGCCTTTTCCTGTCCCGAAAAAACAGCGGCTGCCTGCTTCCACTCAGAAGCCAGCAGAAGGTACAGAATCGCGATAATCAGGTAAATACCCGCAGCCAGCTCCGTCGGAATCGTGTCAATCCACAGCAGCTCCGTTCCGGCGCCTGCCATAGAAGAAATGAAGCAAAGCACCAGCAGCACAAGAAAAAGCCCGGCGCCAATGGCAGAATTCCGGATGATCGTCTCCCGCTGCGCGTAATAATCCGCCCAGGTACACAGCTCATCGCTCACCGGATAAGAAAGATTCACCGCTACATAAACCTTTTCGTTGGTCGCCACAAAACGTTTTTCCAGAAACCATTCCGACGCGGCTGTATTCAGCACCCGCTCCGGGTTAGTTACCATAATATTAAAGCTGCGCTCTCCTTCATAAAGACTGGTATACTCCCCATCCGCCTCCGCAGCCGTAACTGCTTCCTCATAAGAATCCGCGCTGATGTTCGTATAGACCAGGCCGTTCGAAGTATTTTCAATATAATACAGCAGATTCGAAGGAGCTTCCGAAGACCAGCTCTCATCCTGTACAGTGGTATATTCTGTATATCGCGTATAAAGATCCAGCACCGCCTCATCAAGCAGCGTGTACATTTTCTCTACATATCCGGAAGAATCCGAATACCAGTGGGAACATTCCTCCAGTGTGATCCCCGTCACCGGAGTGATTGTCTCCAGTACCCCCGACTGCTCGGCGAGAACCTCCCCAACATCCCGCGAGCCCTCGCCCGAAGCGGCGGTGATCGCGTCATGCAGCGCCTGCCAGCCGCCGTTCTCATAAAAATCCAGCAGGTCTCCCAGAAGATACGTGGTATTCATGTCCTGCACCGTATTACCCACCGTATCATAGGACTGAATATCTATCTGTCGATCCCGGTTTAATTCCCCGTCCGTCTCCAGGAGGCGCGCGTTGTCCTGTCCTTCAATCTTATTGGAAAGAATTTCCTCTACCTGCCGGTAAAAAAGATCAGACTCCTCATAGCTTTGGGAAAGCTCGCCAAGGCTCCAGGAGTCCTCCATCCAGAAACCAATATTGAACAGGCAAAATACAATCCCCCCAACCGCCGCGGCCTGCAGCAAAACCAGAAGCACTTTTACCGGCTTTTTCTGGCTCATATGTTCTCCACCCGGTAGCCGATCCCCCATATCACTTTCAGGTATTTCGGGTTCTTCGGATCAATCTCAATTTTTTCCCGGATATGGCGAATGTGGACTGTCACCGTATTGTCCGCGCCAAACGCCTCCTCTTTCCAGATCTCCTCATAAATCTGATCAATGGAAAATACCTTGCCCTTATTTTTTACAAGAAACAGCAGAATGTTATACTCAATCCTGGTCAGCTTCACCGGCTCGCCATCCACCGTGACTTCTTTGCGGTCGTCATTGATCACCAGTCCGCCGGTCGAGTAAACCTGTTCCGTGCCTGCCGCATCAGCCGCCGCCCCAAAGTTCGTATAACGCCGGATCTGTGATTTCACACGCGCAATCAGCTCCAGCGGGTTAAATGGCTTCGCCACATAATCGTCCGCACCAAGGTTCAGGCCCAGCACCTTGTCCGTGTCCTGCGTCTTTGCGGAGAGGATGATAATCGGGATGCTGCTCTCCTCGCGAATTTTCATGATCGCATGTATGCCATCCATCTTCGGCATCATCAGATCCAGAATCAGCAGATGAATTTCCTGCTGCCTGAGAATCTCCAGCGCCTGTTCGCCGTCATAAGCTTTGACCACACGGAATCCTTCCTGCGTCAGATAGATCTCGATCGCATCAACAATTTCCTTCTCGTCATCACAAACCAGAATGTTGTACATACTCCGTTTCTCCTTTCTGCCAAAGCCGCCATACCCCCGGCAGGTCACCGGCTCCTGCCTGTTCAGTTTAGCAGAAGCCGGTTAAAATCCTGTCAAAAAATCATTAAGCTTTTCTTATTTTATCTCGCCTGAATCACATGCATCATATTCGTCATCGCGCCCTTGCCCTTTACCATATTGGTCGCCGGGTCGCCCGCAGTCAGCACCACCATGTCGCCGGGCTTTACATAGCCATCGCGTTTCACGATATACATCGCGTGAGAAATGATATGCTCTGTTGTATCCTCCGCATAGCCCTGCAGCGGCGTCACGCCCCAGTAAATCTGCATCTTCCGCAATGCCCAGTCGTTCGGAGAAATCGCGTAGATCGGCATCGGCGCGCGGAAGGTCGACATCAGGCGTGCCGTCTGCCCGCTCATCGTCGGCGTCACGATACAGTCTGCCTTCACGTTCAGGGCCGTGCGGATCGCCGCCAGGCCGACCGCGCTTGATACATTCGCATCGCCGCGCAGCTCATAGAATTCTTTCGTAATCACCTCATCCGTCATATAGCTCTCTGTCGTCTCCGCGATCTGCACCATCATCTTCAGTGCCTCCAGAGGATACTTGCCTGCCGCGGTCTCGCCGGAGAGCATGATCGCGTCTGTGCCCTCACGGATCGCGTTCGCCACATCCGTCACCTCTGCTCTGGTCGGACGCGGGTTGCGGATCATGGAGTCCAGCATCTGCGTCGCAATGATGACCGGTTTATATTTTTTATTACACTTTTCAACGATCGTCCGCTGCACGTGCGGCACATCATACGGCGGAATCTCCACGCCCATATCGCCGCGCGCTACCATAACGCCGTCCGCCGCCTGAATGATTTTGTCAATATTCTGAATTCCTTCCGCGTTTTCAATCTTTGCGATGACGCTGATCTGCTCCGCGTTATTTTCCTTCAGAATGCTCTTGATCTCTTTGATCGCCTCCGCGTCGCGCACGAAAGAAGCCGCGATAAAATCAATCCCTTCCTGAATACCGAAAAGAATATCCTCGCGGTCTTTATCCGTGATGCCCGGCAGGTTCACTTTTACATTCGGCACGTTCACGCCCTTGCGCTGTCCCAGGCTGCCGCCGTTTTCCACCGTACAGACAATATCTGTGCCCTGAATCTCTTTCACCTTCAGCCCGATCAGGCCATCGTCAATCAGAATCGTGTCTCCCGGCTTCACATCCTGCGCCAGCTGCGGATAGGTCTGGCTGACTTTCGTCTCATCGCCTTCAATCGTCTCGGAGGTCAGCGTAAAATCAGCGCCGCCCTGCAGCGTCACAGGACCGCCATTTTTCAGCAGGCCCGTGCGAATCTCCGGTCCCTTCGTATCCAGAAGAATCGCAATCGGCTTTTTTATCTCTGCACGGATGCTTTTAAGCTGGTCAAAGCGCGCCTTCTGTTCTTCGTGCGTCCCATGCGAGAAATTAAAGCGCGCGATATCCATTCCGTTTTGCGCCAGCGCCTTCATGACTTCCCGGTCGTCCGACGCCGGCCCC
Organism: Lachnospiraceae bacterium; assembly: GCA_021205225.1. Taxonomy (GTDB): domain Bacteria; phylum Bacillota; class Clostridia; order Lachnospirales; family Lachnospiraceae; genus Choladousia. The sequence continues at coordinate 5,422 of JAJPXX010000150.1, read as the reverse complement.
ATTGTGCAGATGATTTTTGTTTTCTTCATTTTTCATTTCCCTCCGATCTTTTTGCTTCCTACGCTTTGTCAAAGCATATTCATTTATAGTATTTACAGAAAACGGCATAAGGCGTTTCACTTTCCGGTACTTTTGAGAGCCCCTTCTCTCACGAGTCCGTCTCGATCTGGTCTCCCGTCACCCGCAGCAGATCTTCAATCTCCCCCACCGGCATCTCCAGATACGCAGAAACTTCTTCCGCCGATACCTTGTGACCCAGATCACGCTCCAGATTGCGGACAGCCTCATTCAGATGATTGACCCGGCTTAAAAGACCCTCGTCCATCCTCTGCTTATCCTGTCCCTGATTCACCGCCTGCTCCATCGCTTCCCGGATCGTATTCAGAATATGAACCCGGCAGGCCGCTGCGCTGTCAAATTCTCCCAGTGAATCAACCGCCGAGAGGAGTCCCAGATTCCCTTCCTGAATCAGATCCTCCGCGGGCAGCGCTTCCTCACCGTACTCCTCCGCCATCGAACAGATCAGCGGAAGGTAAATTCCGATCAGACGCTCCTTTGCTTTGGCATCCCCGCCGCGCAGACGCTCCAGCAGCCGGAGCTCCCCGGCATCGTCTACATCGGACATTGCCTCCAGCTCCTCTACATAGAAGGACAGGCTGCGCCGTTCTTCCCCGTCGGAAGCTGTCTCCTCCGGTTCACTTTCACAGCCGTCCGCTTCCTGCACCGCGCTCTTTTCCGCTTCCGCGCCGTTTTCCGGATTCGCCTGCTCCTCTGATTTTATCACATGAATCTTCTGTTCCGCAAGGTAATCAAATATTAATTGGAAATGATTTTCCTCCAGCGGCATGGTTTTCAACATTTCCCTGATCTGGTCTTCTGTCAGGATACCGCCCGTCTGATCTGCGGTCGCTTTCAGCTCTGTCAGCTTTTCGCGAAATATAATTTTATTCTCCATCTTCGTCTGTCAGCTCCTCCCATGCACGTGCCAGAACTGCGTCGCTGTTTTCTTTGCTCTCTGCCGCGGCTTCATCCGCTCCTGCCGCATCCTCTTCTGACGTATCCTCTTCTACAGCAATATCCGGCGTAATGCCGTTCCCGTCAATCTCCTGGCCGTTCGGTGTATAATAATTCTCCACTGTCAGCTTAAATGCGGAGCCGTCGGAAAGCGAATAGGTTTTCTGCACAACGCCTTTTCCATATGTCTGAGTGCCGATGATCGGACCGATCCCGTAGTCCTGGATCGCCCCTGCAAAAATCTCGGACGCGCTCGCGCTCCCGCCATTGACCAGTACCGCTACCTCACAGGTCACACCTGGTTCCCCGTCCGCTGTGTACTCCTCTCTTTTTCCATTTTTATCCTCTGTATAAACCATCAGGCTGTCAGCCGGTAAAACCTCATCCAGAATATCGCAGACCGATGTAAGCAGACCGCCTGGGTTATCGCGCAGATCCACGATCAGCGCTTCCATCCCCTGGCTGTTCAGGTCCTCTATGGCGCTTCGGAACTGATCTACCGCGCTCTCGGTAAACTCCGTCAGCTTCAGATAGCCGATCTGATTTCCCAGCATCTCATATGTTACATACGTCGGCGTTACATCACCGCAGGTAATCGTAAGCTCCAGTTCTTCCCCGGTCTCCGGCCGGTATACCAACATCGTAAACGTATCCTTCGACTTGATCAGGGATACCAGCTCCGTCAGGGTCAGTTCATCCACTGTCTCGCCGTCTACCGCGCGCACCACATCATTGACCTGCAGGCCGCCCTCCCTGGCGGGACTGTCCTCATAAACCTCACCGACATAAAACTCACCCGTCTCGCTGTCTGTCCCAATCGATGCGCCGATCCCGTAATACTCCCCTTTCGTCGAATCCACTACGGACGACAGCTCCTCCGCCGTGTAATAATTCGCGTAAGCGTCATCTAACCCGGCCGCTATCCCTTTGAACAGGTAGGATTCCAGATATTCGCCGTCCACCTCATCCAGATAATAAGCTTCAATAATCTCCTGGACCTCCGCCAGCTTGGAAAGCGTACTGCTGCTGGTCAGCACCTCTGCACCCGGATTTCCCTCCCCGAGCAGATTCCGGATGATGCGCGGAGCAAACATACCCACGCACAGCGCCGCCACCGCCAGCAGCATGCCAAAAAGCATCCCATTGATAAACCGCCTCTGCCCGCGCTTTTCCAGCGTCTGAATCAAAAGCTCCTGATCTGTGTTCTCTTTCGTTTCCGCTGCTTTTTCTTCTTCCCCTTTTCTGTCTTCCGGAAAAAATACCATTCTATATTCCCCTTATTCTCCTGTTCTTCAAAGATGATAATCACCTGTTCCCCGGAACCATGAACGGAAATGCTGGCATTCATCCGGCCATTGCCCCTCGTATCATTCTATCATTCCCGCGGCAGCCTTGCAAGGAATTGTTTACAGGAAAACAAACGGCAGCTCCCTTTTCCCTGGAACTACCGCCTGTATGTCTCATTCGTCCTGCGGCTCTTGAGCCGCCGTCTTTTCGTATTCCTCTAAGATGATCTGCTGGATTCTCTCGCGCGTTTCTGAATTAATCGGATGAGCGATGTCCCGGTATTCGCCATCCGCCGCTTTCCGGCTCGGCATCGCGATAAACAATCCTTTCTCTCCTTCGATTACCTTGATGTCATGTACCACAAACTCTTCATCCAGCGTAATAGACACAATCGCTCTCATCTTGCCTTCTTTCGCCACTTTTCTTACTCTTACATCCGTAATAGTCATGTCCTTTCCCCCATGTCTCCTTGGCTGCCTGTTTCCCTCCCGCGCCCCATCCGGGCAGCGCGTACATTTTCACAGGCATTTTTATCTTCAATATTTAGCGAACGCGGTTCACATTCACATTCCTGTCATCGTATATCTGTCGTCTGACTCAATCACAATCCTCACCCCGTCCTCGCCTACAATACGGGAGTCCGCGCGGATTGTGCCGCGGCTCTCTACAATGCAGTTTTCCAGGTATGTATTGTCACCCAGATAGACATCATTCAACACAATCGAGTTCTTGATCACACAATTATTTCCAACAAAGACTTTTTTGAAAATCACGGAATTCTCCACAGTGCCATTGATGATGCATCCATTCGCAACAAGGCTGTTCCTTACGTTACTTCCCGGATTGTATTTGGCGGGAGGATTGTCGTCCACTTTCGAGTACACATCCGGATGTTCGTGGAAGAAGAAGTCCCGCACCTCCTTTTTCAGAAAGTCCATGTTGGTTCGATAGTAAGAGTCCACAGATGCAATATTGCTCCAATAACTCTCCATCACATATCCGTAGATCCGCTTGACATCCTTATAGCGAATCAGGACATCCCGCACAAAATCATGCCTTCCCTCGTACACTGCCTGTTCAATCAGTTCTATCAGCAGCCTGCGGCGAATCACATAAATTCCACAGGATACCGTATGTGACACAGCCGCTACCGGCTTCTCCTCAAACTGAATAATCCGGTTATCTTCATCCATTTGCACCAGGCCGAACCGGGTAACATCCTCCTCCGGCGGAAATTCCCTGCAGATCACGGTGACATCCGCCTTTTTCGCAATATGATACTCCAGCACTTTCCCGTAGTCGAGCTTATAGATGCCGTCGCCCGAAGCAATCACGACATACGGTTCATGGCACTGCCTCAGAAAATCCAGGTTCTGATGGATCGCGTCCGCTGTCCCGCGGTACCAGTAGCTGTTGTCAGTCGTAAGCATCGGAGGGAAGATAAACAGCCCGCCCTGCTTTCTGCCAAAGTCCCACCATTTGGAGGAATTCAGATGCTGATCCAGCGACCTGGAATTAAACTGCGTCAGCACAGCGACCTTCTGGATCCCCGAATTGGACATACTGCTGAGCGCAAAGTCCACTGCCCGAAAGCTCCCGGCAATCGGCATCGCCGCGATCGCGCGCCGGTTCGAAAGCTCTCTCATACGATAGTTATTTCCACCGGCCAAAATCATGCCAACCGCTCTCATAGCACATCACCTGCCTCTCCGGCTTTCTCACTGCCAGGCATGCAATCCTCATCGGAAAGTGAAACGCCTCCCACCTGACCGATTTCCCTCTCGTAACCGTCTTCTGCCAACGCCCGCTCCAGAGTTTCTCCCGACGCAAGACATCCTCCCGGATAGTCCTCCGGCGCAGTCATACCTGAAATCGCTGTGTTTTTGCCAATGCAGACATCGGGAGGGATCACGGAATTTTCCCCGACGACTGCCAGGCCGAAGGAATACACGGACGGCTTTTCGCGATTCGGCACCTCTTCACCGACTCCCATCCTCACGCGCTCCCCTACGGTCACATTCTCAGCAATAATCGCCTTATTGATTTCCGCTCCGGCTTTTATAACCGTATTCTGCATAATGATAGAATCACGCACCAGTGCGCCTTCCTCAATCACTACGCCGCAGCCGATGATCGTGTTATAGACTTTTCCGTAAATCTCGGAGCCATCCCCCACCAGGCAGCGCTCAATCACGGAATCGGATGAAGCAAACTGCGGAGGCAGGATATCGTTCTTCGTGTAAATCTTCCAGAATTCTTCATAAAGGTTAAATTCCGGGATAATGTCAATCAGCTCCATATTCGCTTCCCAATAGGATCCAAGAGTACCGACGTCCTTCCAGTAGCCGTTAAATTCGTATGCCACAAGCGTCTCGCCTTTTTCATGGCAATACGGGATCACATGCTTTCCGAAATCACACCCGCTCTGCTCCGAAAGGGCTAAAAGCGCTTCCTTCAGAGCTTTCCATGTAAAAATATAGATTCCCATGGACGCAAGATTGCTCTTCGGCTGATCCGGCTTTTCCTGAAACTCAAGGATGCGGCCGTTTCCGTCCGTAACAACGACGCCAAAACGGCTGGCTTCTTCCGGCGGAACAGGCATAACGGCGATGCTGACGTCCGCGTTGTGCGCCTTGTGGAAATCAAGCATCACTTCATAGTCCATCTTGTAAATATGATCGCCTGACAGAATCAGGACATAATCGGGATGGAAAGACTCCATGTAAGTAAGGTTCTGATAGATCGCATTCGCGGTGCCGGTGTACCATTCTGTCTTTCCCACTTTCTCATAGGGCGGAAGGACGGTGACTCCTCCCACGTTTCTGTCAAGGTCCCACGGAATACCAATGCCGATGTGGCTGTTCAGGCGGAGCGGCTGATACTGCGTCAGGACGCCTACCGTATCAATGCCGGAATTAATGCAGTTGCTGAGTGGAAAATCAATGATCCGGTATTTTCCTCCAAAAGCAACCGCAGGTTTCGCTACCTTCGAGGTCAGTACGCCCAGACGGCTTCCCTGCCCACCTGCCAGAAGCATTGCTATCATTTCTTTCTTAATCACGTTATCACCTCTGCAGTCAAAGTATTGTTCAAAGCAAATTATACCACACCTTTTTTAAAT